>NZ_JCBAJA010000038.1:0-45136 GCF_059834885.1 Microbulbifer sp. SE14
CTTCTGGTTTAAGGCGCTTAGCGACCTTGTGATTCAATCTCAACCAGATTAGGGGACTGACCCCTTCCAAAGCTAGATCAATGCCTCGCCGCTTTATTACATCTCCTACAGCACAATCCTGCGAGTCCCGAGTCCCGAGTCCCGAGTCCCGAGTCCCGAGTCCCGATCAGTATTGCAATTCCCTTCCAGCGCGCTAATGTCGACCGACCGCCGACAACTAAAGATAAACATCCATGACCACCGATACCTGCCTGCAACCCGGCCTGATTTCCGTCGAACAGGCCCGCGAGCAGTTGCTTCAAGCCATAACCCCGCTGGGGGAAACCGAAACCCTGCCCCTGGAACAGGCCTGTGGCCGCGTGCTGGCGGAGCCGGCGAGTGCCCGGCTGGACCTGCCCCCCTGCGACAACTCGGCCATGGACGGCTACGCCCTCTGCGGAGAGAGCGGTGAATACCGGCTGCGGGGCAAGAGCCTGGCCGGCCACCCGTTCGAAGGCAGCCTGCAGGTGGGAGAATGCGTGCGCATCACAACGGGCGCGCCCCTGCCCGCCGGCGCCGACCGGGTGGTGATGCAGGAACAGGCGGAACTGCGGGATGACACACTGACCCTGCACACCGACACGAAAGCCGGCGACCATATCCGCCGCCGCGGCGAGGATGTGCGATCGGACCAGGTGCTGGCTGACGGCGGCCGCCCGCTCAGGGTGCCGGACATAGCGCTGCTTGCCGCGGCAGGTATCAGTGAGGTGACGGTACTGCGCCGGGTGCGGGCCGCGCTGCTGTCCGTCGGCGACGAATTGAAACCCTTGGGCACGCCGGTGGCGGACTTTAATCAGGGCGATATCTACGACAGCAACCGCATTGCCTTGAAAGCCGCACTGATACAGCTGGATCTGGAGGTGATCGATCTCGGCTGCCTGCCGGACGAGCCGGCGGCGATTCGCGACGCCTTTGTACAGGCGCGGGACAGTGCGGATATCGTGATTACCAGCGGCGGTGTCTCCGTGGGCGAGGCGGACTTTACCCGCCGGGTACTGGAGGAACTGGGGCAGCTGGAAATGTGGCGCCTGGCGATCAAGCCCGGCAAGCCCTTTGCCTTCGGGAAGCTGCCGAAAAAGAACGGCGAGGCGCTGTTTTTCGGTTTGCCCGGCAATCCGGTGTCGGCGCTGGTCACCCTCTACCAACTGGTACTGCCGGCGCTGGAAAAACTGCGCGGCATGGCCGCGGAAAATGGCCAGGCAACATTCCAGGGCCGCGCGCGCCTGCTGAATCCGATCCGCAAGGCCCCCGGGCGCACCGACTACCAGCGCGGATTTACTTATCGCGACGACGACGGTATCCAGGTGGTGAAAAGCACCGGTATCCAGGGCAGCCATATACTATCCGGTTTCGCTGAGGCGAACTGTTTTATCGTCCTGCCGCGGGAGAGCAGTAACTGCGAAACCGGCGACTGGGTTATCATCGAACCCTTCCGGAAACCCCTGGTTTAAGTGCCGATGTTAAAAATCAAACAGATCGACCATATCGTGCTGCGGGTAAAAGAACTGCAGCCGATGCTGGATTTCTATATGGACATTCTCGGCTGCACCATGGAGCGCGAGCAGCGGGAGATAGGCCTCTACCAGCTGCGCGCCGGCAGCAGCCTGATCGACCTGGTGCCGGTCAACCAGAAACTGGGCCGCGCCGGCGGCGCCGCACCGGGCAAGGAGGGGCGTAACCTGGATCACCTCTGCCTGCGCATTGACCCCTTCGACGCAGAGGAAATCGTCGCCTTCCTGCGCGGCAAAGGCGTGGAGCCAGGCCAGGTGGAGTCCCGCTACGGCGCCGAGGGCGAGGGGCCGTCGATCTATATCTCCGACCCGGAAGGCAATGTGGTGGAACTCAAAGGACCGCCCTGGAACCACTGAGAAAAGCCATGTAAGGGCGAACCTTGTGTTCGCCCGGATCAGGCGCTCACCGATTGACATCCAGGTAGTGGGGCCCACTGCCCCTCTCCGCCGCCACGTCCCCCGGATTGCGCAGTGGGCAGCTGTCCATCGACAGGCAGCCGCAACCGATGCAACCCTCCAGCCGGTCGCGCAGCAGTGCCAGCTGTGCAATGCGCCGGTCCAAGTCCTCGCGCCAGCGCGCGGACAGTCGCGCCCAATCCCGTTTGTTGGGTGTGCGCCCGTCCGGCAGTGTATCCAGCGCCGCCTTGACCTCCGCCAAGGGAATGCCGGTGCTCTGCGCCACCTTGATAATCCCCACCCGCCGCAAGACATCGCGGCTGTAGCGACGCTGGTTGCCGCCGGTGCGCCAGCTCTTGATCAGCCCCTTGCTCTCGTAAAAGTGCAGGGTTGAAACCGCCAGGCCGCTGCGCTCGGCCACCTCCCCTACTGACAGCTCCCGACGCGGCCCCGTGTCACTCTTGCCCATAGCCAGCTCCGATTTTCGCCATAGCGACTTTTTATCAAAAAAAATCGCCACAACCAATTGACCTCAAGTTAAGTTGAGCTTTTACACTGCGCGGCGTTCGATTGCAACTACAGGGAAAACCACTGTGAACAAGAAAATTGATGTTGCTTTCCTGGTGGCGGCTGAGGCACAGAGTCTCGGCTTGGTAGCAAGGCTTATCGACAAAAAGCCGACATCAGGGGAGCCGCGCGGCATCACCCCCTTTCAGGAGCAGCGTTCATTTGCAACCACCGGGAGAAACGACAATGGGAAAAATGGAGAGTGAATGCCGCCTGGCCGTCATCTACGGCAGCGACCGCGAGGGCCGATTCTGCGATACCGTCGTCGACTGGCTGGCGACACAGCTGGAGCGCAGCGGTCGCTACCAACTAAGCTTTATTGACCCACTCGACAGGATCACCGATGCGCGCGGGCGCCTGGACGCGGCCGATGCCTTTATCGTCGTCACCCCCGAGTACAACCACGGCTACCCGGCGCCACTCAAGGCGCTGATCGATTCCGCCAAGGCGGAATGGCAGGCCAAGCCGGTGGCCTTTGTCAGCTACGGCGGCATCTCCGGAGGCTCCCGCGCGGTCGAGCAGCTGCGCCAGGTGTTCGCCGAGCTGCACTCGGTCACCCTGCGCGACAGCGTCAGCTTTATCAATGCCTGGGAGCAGTTCGACGGCAGCGGCAAGCTGCGCGAGCCGGCGCGGGCGGAGAGATCCCTGGCGCGCATGCTGGCGCACCTGCGCTGGTGGGCAGCGGCCCTGCGCGAGGCTCGCGGCAAAACTCCCTACGGTGAGATTGCCGCATGAGTGCATATCCCGCAACCCTGGACATTGATCCGGCGGTCTCCCCGCTGCGCCGCGGCACCCTGTTGTGCCTGGCCGCACTGACGGTGATGTCCGGCGCGACCATAGCGCCGTCCCTGCCGGCACTGCAGGACCACTTTGCCGGCCATCCGGACAGCGCACTGCTGAGCCGATTGGTGCTGACACTGCCGGCGCTGTTTATCGCCCTCTGCGCCCCTGTCGCCGGCGCCATTGCCGACCGCTTCGGTCGCCTGCGGATTTTACTGGCGTCCATACTGCTGTACGGGCTGGCGGGCCTCTCCGGCCTGCTGGTCGACAGCCTGGCGGCCATACTGGCGGGGCGCGCCCTGCTGGGAATTGCGGTGGCCGGCACCATGACTTCGGTGACCGCGCTGGTGGGCGATTACTTCATCGGTTCCGAGCGGGAAAAATACATGAGCCAGCAGGGCGCCTTTATCAGTTTTGGCGGCGTGGTGTTTCTGGTCGGCGGCGGCCTTCTGGCGGACCTTAACTGGCGCGCGCCCTTCGCGGTCTACGGCATGGCCCTGCTCCTGCTGCCGGCCGCAATGGCTTTTCTCACCGAGCCGCCGCGCAAAAGTCATGTCGTCGCGGGCTCCGACGACAAAGAGAAAGCGTCCTACCTGCTGCTGGCGGCGCTCTTTGCCGCGGCGCTGCTCAACAGCCTGGCCTTTTACCTGATCCCGACCCAGCTGCCCTTCCTGCTGCGGGACATCGGCACCCTGCTGCCGAGCCACGCGGGCCTCGCCATCGCCGGCGGCAACCTGATGGGGGCGGTGTCGTCGCTGTTTCTCTACCGCCGCATCCGCGCACGGCTGGGAGGCCCGGGCGTCTTCGCCTTCTGCTTCGTCTTTATGGCCGCCGGGCTGCTGCTGATCTCCGCAGCGGATTCCTTCGCCGCGGTTGCGGCCGCGACGGCGGTGTACGGGATCGGCATGGGCGCGCTGATGCCGCACCTATTCACCAGCGCCATTCACCTGGCGCCAGCGCGGATGCGCGGGCGCATTGCCGGCGGGCTCACCACCAGTATTTTCCTCGGCCAGTTCCTGTCGCCGCTCGCGAGCCAGCCGTGGAGCCAGTTTTTCGGCCTCGCCGGCTGCTTCGCCGCCACCGGGCTGCTGCTCCTGCTGCTGGCCACAGCCGCGCTCGTCGCCGCCCGGTGGCCGCGCACATCCCATGAAACCACCCAGACAACCGATGAGGCAATAAAATGAGCACAGTATTAAACTCTTCCTCCAGAATCTATCGCCTGGACAAATTTGTAGTACCAAATACCGCGCGGGAGGAATTTCTTGCCCGGGTGCGGCAGACACATGCGCTGCTCCAGGAACAGCCGGGCTTTGTTCAGGATATTTTGCTGGAGAAACCGGCTACCGATGGGAATTTCACACTTGTTACACTAGTCGAGTGGCAGGACTCCGAATCGGTACAAAGAGCGCGCGAAGCCGTCGCTGCCATGCACAGGGAAACGGGCTTCAATCCCCGGGAGCTGATCGCCAGCCTGGGAATCGAGGCCGATATCGGCAACTACACCAGTGCCCGCGACTGACATCGCACAACCGGAAGTGAAAACTTTTCGGGCAGACTGTCGATCTGCCCAGCGCTCAACCGACCAGACCCCTGGGGTAACTTTTGCAGGAAGGAGACAAAGTGGAACCGATTATTTCCGTCAAGGGGCTCAACAAGACCTACGCCGGCGGCTTTACCGCCCTGAAGAATGTGGACCTGGAGATCCGGCGCGGCGAGATCTTCGCTTTATTGGGCCCGAACGGCGCCGGCAAGACCACGCTGATCAGCATTGTCTGCGGCATCGTCAACCCGACCAGTGGCAGCGTGCGAGCCGGCGGCTTCGATATCCAGCGCGACTACCGCCGGGCGCGCAGCGAAATTGGCCTGGTGCCCCAGGAGCTGGCCACCGACTCCTTCGAGAGTGTCTGGGCCACGGTGAACTTCAGCCGCGGCCTGTTCGGCAAGGCACCAGACCCGGCCTATATCGAGAAGCTGCTGCGCCAGCTGTCCCTGTGGGAGAAGAAGGACAGCAAGATCATGGCCCTGTCCGGGGGCATGAAGCGCCGGGTGATGATCGCCAAGGCCCTGTCCCACGAGCCCAGCATTCTCTTCCTCGACGAGCCCACCGCCGGCGTGGATGTGGAACTGCGCCAGGACATGTGGGAAATGGTGCGCGGCCTGCGCGAATCCGGGGTCACCATCATCCTCACCACCCACTATATCGAGGAGGCCGAGGAGATGGCCGACCGGGTCGGCGTGATCAACCGCGGCGAACTGGTGCTGGTGGAGGACAAGCACACCCTGATGCAGAAGATGGGCGAGAAGGAACTCAGCCTGCACCTGCCGGAGCCGCTGCCGGCGGTGCCGGAGTCCCTCGCCGACCTGCCGCTGACGCTCTCCGCCGACGGCAGCCAGCTGGTGTACCGCTTCGACATCAAGAGTAGCGATACCGGTATCACCGAGTTCCTCCGCCGCCTGAACGAGGCCAATATCGATTTCCGCGACCTGCACACCCGCGAGAGCTCCCTGGAGGAGATTTTCGTCGGCCTGGTGCGGGGCGCGCGTGAAGAAAATGAGAAGCAGTTGACCAAGGAGGCCCAGGCATGAACTGGTACGGAATCCGCGCCATCTACAAGTTTGAAATGGCACGCACCTGGCGCACCCTGATGCAGAGCATCGCCTCGCCGGTACTGTCGACATCCCTCTACTTTATCGTCTTCGGCGCCGCCATCGGCTCGCGCATGGGGGACATCGACGGAGTCAGTTACGGGGCCTTTATCATCCCCGGCTTGATCATGCTGTCGTTGTTGAGCGAGAGTATTTCCAACGCCTCCTTCGGCATCTTCTTCCCGAAGTTCTCCGGCACCATCTACGAGGTGTTGTCGGCGCCGGTGTCGGCCTTCGAAATCATCGCCGGCTATGTGGGCGCCGCGGCCAGCAAGTCGATCATCCTCGGCTGCCTGATCCTCGTCACCGCGCGCTTCTTCGTCGACTACGAGATAGTGCACCCCTTCTGGATGCTGGGCTTCCTGGTGCTGACTGCGCTGACCTTCAGCATGTTCGGCTTCATTATCGGCGTCTGGGCCGACGACTTCCAGAAACTGCAGGTGATTCCGCTGATGGTGGTCACCCCGCTGACTTTCCTCGGCGGCGCCTTCTATTCCATCGATATGCTGCCGGAGCCCTGGCGCACAGTCACCCTGTTCAACCCGGTGGTCTACCTGATCAGCGGCTTCCGCTGGGCCTTCTACGGTGTGTCGGATGTGAATGTGGGTATCAGCCTGGGGATGACGCTGCTGTTCCTGCTGCTGTGCCTGATCGCGGTGTGGTGGATCTTCCGCACTGGATATCGCATTAAGACCTGAGGTTCTGGACTGGGAATGTGGAGATCTGGCGCAAGCACACCGAGGAATCTAGGGCTGATGTAATTCAGCTGGTACAGAAGTAGAGAAATGCGGCCAAGGCTGCTGCAAAAGCCTGGGCATCAATCCCAGTCCGCTGAGGCGCTGGGATTGATCGCAACGCATAAGCCATGCATCAAGTCGACCACCAACCGTAAACACCACTTACCGCTGACTGAAAAAGTCTTGAATCGAAAGTTTGTGGTGACAGAGTCCAACCGGGTATGGATAACGGTCATCACTTACCACCTACCGTTCAGGGCGAGCACGAATGAGTTATTCCAATTTGATATAAAAATGAGTGTCTCCCCCCATTGCTATCGCATAATTTTTGTCGCTATATTTATCGCTCTTGTTAAGCAATTAAAAAATAATCCTATAAATACAACTGTTTTTTTAGTTGAAAATATTTCAATAAATGATTAGTTCTTACTTAACCTTGATGATCTCCAAAAAAATTCGAATAAAACATTCACTTCTTAATCAAAAAATCCTGTACGATTTTATATAGGCATACATACTACCCATTGGTTAATAAGGAAATTCACCATGGCCAGCAACAAGCCACAATTACAAAAACTCACCGGCTTTGACGCATTTCTGAAACATATCAACACCGAGGACAGGTGTCTCGGCACACTTCCAGACGACCTCCGCCGCTCTCACTTCAAACTTCGACATCTTACAGAACCTCAGCACCACCCCATTGAAAGATCAGGCATGACGGCGTTAATTCAACGTTCTGCCATTGCCTACCACACGAACGCCCACCTCTCGAAGAGCTTCTCAAAGTTGGCCTAGACCATGACAAGGAGAAACATTAGCAGTCTGAAACCGCGCGTTACCTTTCACATTCGAAAAAAAATACAATAAATTCCGGAACGTAATATTCCTTTCACCTCGTAGAGGTAACTTGAATTCCGGTTGATGACTTGGCGTTAAAATTATCATATCGCGTCAATCTATTTGAGTTTTAGGGGGAACATTGAAAAAGGTTGCTATCGTCGGCTCCGGCATATCCGGAATATCGGCAGCTTACTATCTCAACAATTTCTTTGATGTCCATGTGTATGAAAAGGCGGATTACGTAGGCGGCCATACAAATACCATAGAAGTATTCGAAGGAGAGGAATCCTACGGAGTGGACACTGCATTCATGGTGTTCAACCGAGACAATTACTACAACCTCACACGCATGTTCGATGATCTGGGCGTGACCACCCTGACTCACGAGGGCGGTTACAACTTCTTCGAACTGGGCACTGGCATTCACTACGGCACCGAAGAGCTATCCCTGAGCGAGGAAGACGTGGTGGGCCGCTACCCGGAAAGCTTCGTGCACATCTGGCGTGAGGCAAACAGATTCTTCAAGGAAGCACCGCGACACTTCTACGAAGGAAAAACCTATATCCCCCTGCGGGAATACTTCGACACCTACGGCTACGCGGACGATTTCATCGAAAGCTTCGTGGTTCAGCTCGGTTCGGCCTGTTGGTCACTGCCGGCGGACAAAATGGGGGAAATGCCAGCCTCGACCCTGATCGGGTTTTTCATGAACCACGGCCAGAGCGGCCTGGGTGGCAAGAAGGTGAGCTGGGAGACAGTCGAGAACGGCTCCAAACAGTACCTCGACCGGATTCAGGCAGTGCTGAGAAACCCGGTGCAGTTGAACACCGAAGTGCAGGCCGTCTACCCCAAAGGCGACAAGGTGGCAGTTGTAATCGACGGCCAGGAGCGGCTGTTCGATAAGGTGCTAATAGCCACCCACGCCGACCAGGCGCTGCGGCTGCTGGAAAGCCCCACCGACCTGCAGCGCCGGGTACTGAGCAAGGTACGCTACAACTGCAGCGAGGTGGTGCTGCATACCGACACCAGTGTGCTGCCGGCCGAACGCGAGCGCTGGGCGAGCTGGAACTACGGCCGTGTCACCAGAGACGGTACCGCCCATCCGTACCTGGTGTACTACATGAACAAGATTCACGGTTTTACCGCGAATCGCGATTACCTGGTCTCCATCGACAGCCCCTTGCCGTTGGATGAAGGCAAGGTGATCAAACGCATGGACATGGAACATCCGATCATCGATATGGGTGTCTACCGCGCGCAGGACGAGCTTTATACCCTCAATGGCGAAGGCAACGTCTTTTTCTCCGGCACCTACTTCAGCATCAAGCGTGCCGGACCCGATTTTGCCGGCTTCCACGAAAGCGGCATATCTTCCGCCCTGGAGGCGGTTAAGTGCATCAAGAAACAAGAAGGATTTCAATAATGGAACGGATACTGCTTTTCGCCCATGTACTGGGTGCTGTGATTTTCCTCGGCAACATCATCGTCACCTTCTTCTGGAAGCTCATGGCCAACCGCTCCAATGACCCGGTGGTGTTAGCCTTCTCCCAGCGCATGGTCACCAAAACCGACCGCTTGTTTACAGCGCTGGGGGCGACACTGTTGGCCGCCAGCGGTTATTCCTACGCGGCCAAATCCAACCTGGTGGTGGCCGAATCCTGGCTACTCTGGGCACAGGTTGCCTTTTACGCCTCGGCGGTGCTCTGGGCGCTGATCCTGGTGCCCATCCAACACCAGCAAAGCAAGCTGGCGCTGGAGTTTGCCAACGGATCGGAAATTCCCGAGCGCTACTGGCAGTTGTCTCGCCAATGGAATCTGGTGGGGGCCGTCGCCACGGCGCTGCCGGCGTTCTCCCTGTACCTCATGGTTACCAAACCCATGCTGTGACTTAACACTCTCGGCCGGATCGGCCGACCCCCAAGTATTCATTGACAATGACAGCTCTGTCTCTGACAGGGCATGGGTGCCCTTGCGCCGGAAATTGGCGCGCGGGCGGTGCGCGGTGTCCATCAAAGACTGATTCAACACAAGGGAGTGATTCGCTATGACCGAGAAAAACTCAAATATCGATGCGGAAGCCATCAAAAACTGGTTGCTGGAGAAATTCGCCTACAAGCTCGACTGCCCGAAGGAGGAAGTGGACCCGGACAAGCTGTTCGTGGACTTCGGCCTGGACTCCACCGAAGTGCTGTTGCTGGCCGGTGAACTAGAGGACTGGATCGACCTGGAACTGCCGCCCACGGCCATGTGGTACCACCCCACCATCGGCAAGCTGGCACAGTTTATCGAGGAAGAGTACGAAGCCATGGCTGAGGCGTAACTCCACCGTTCTGGGTCCGGAGTTCTATCCGGGATACCAGGCGACAACTCTTGAACTTCGAAATGCGAATTGAATAACAAGATACCAACCACCGGTGAAACCATGACTGCCCCCCTATCATCCAAGGTGCCCTGTGTGTTTCCCGTCCGGAAAGTGGATAACCCGGTCGGTACCCTGGTGTATTTCCACCCCGGCGGCCTGCCATCTCAAGTGATCAAGGACGTGACCCGGCCGCTGACTGACTGGCGAGTATTGTCGGTGGAGTTGATGCTTTGCACCGCCTATGTCGAGGCTATGGACCGACAGGGCAAACTCACCACTACCATCGAGCAGATCGCCGAAGAGATAGTCCCGCAACTGCCGGTGGAGGAACCTAACCTGTTGTTCGTCGGCTGGTCCTTCGGCGGCGTAGTGGCCTTCGAAGCAGCCTCCCGCTGGCGGGGGGAGACGCCGCCGAAACTGGCATTTATCGACAGTATTGCACCAATCACCACCCTGGCGTTTTCGGAGGGCAACGTCACCTCCGGCACCACCCTGAAATGGTTCGTGCAATACCTTCAGTCGCTAAAGCGCTGTCGCATCCGCTTACAGCTGCCCTGGTTCGGGCGCCGGGACGGCGACGAGATACTGCGGGACATCCTGAACCAAACCAAGGATCAGGGTGCTTTTGACCGCCGCACCAAGCTGGTCGCCTTCAAAAAAGTATTCACCACCTTCACCCAGGGATTGGTGCGCAATGCGCGGTTGGGTTCCGTCTATCAACCCAAACCCTATGGCGGAAGCTTACTGTTGATTCGTGCCAGGAAAGGTCTATTGCGTCGTTTCTCCTGGATTCGACACATGGGGTGGAAGCCGCTTGTGTCCCACCTCTCGGTCGAGTCCCTGGACTTCGACCACTACCAGATCATCAGTGAGCGGGCCGCCATCGAGATCCTCGGCAGACTCATCTCTGAATATGTTGGCAATTGTCAACGGCAACCAAAAACAGAAACCGGCGAGGGCTAGCGTTATGAATATGGTCAAAGAACCCATTGCAATCATCGGGTTGTCCAGTCTGTTTCCCGAGGCGGAAAACCTGCAGCAGTTCTGGAGCAACATTTTTCGCGCAGCCGATGCAATCACCGAAGTGCCCGAAAGCCACTGGAAACTGGAAGACTATTACGACCCCGACCCTTCCGCGGAAGACAAAACCTATTGCCGCCGCGGCGGTTTCGTGCCCCGCACCCGTTTCAGTCCGGTAGAGTTCGGCATTCCACCCAATGCACTGGACGTGATCGACATTCTGCAATTGTTGAGCCTGAATGTGGCCAAGTCGGTGCTGCACAACGCTGGCTACCTGGAGCCCCAGGCGTTTGAGAAATTAAAAGAGCGCACCGGCGTGGTGCTCGGCATCACCGGCGCCAACTCCCTGACCCAGCCGCTCAGCAATCGCCTGCAGTACCCGAAAATCAAACAGGTGCTGGCCAGTCGTGGACTGAACGATGCCCAGATCGACGACATCGTCGATACCCTGAAAAAAGCATACGCGCCCTGGGAGGAAAACTCATTCCCCGGCATGCTCGGCAACGTGGTGGCCGGCCGCATCGCCAACCGCTTCGATCTGGGCGGCGTGAACTGCACCATCGACGCCGCTTGTGCCAGCTCCCTGGCCGCGTTGCGCATGGCCATGGACGAACTGCAGTGCGGCCGCGCCGACATGATGCTCACCGGCGGCTGCGATGCGGAAAACACCATCCTGATGTACCTGTGTTTTTCCAAAACACCCGCCTTCAGCCGTCGCGGCATCATCAGTCCCTTCGACGTCGAGTCCGACGGCACATTGATCGGCGAGGGCATCGGCATGCTGGCGCTCAAGCGCCTGTCCGACGCCGAGCGGGATGGCGACCGCATCTACGCCGTGATCAAGGGCCTGGGCGCCTCCAGCGACGGCAAGTTCAAGAGCATCTACGCCCCGCGCAAGGAAGGCCAGATGAAATGCCTGAGCCGCGCCTACGAGGACGCCGGCTTCCCCATCCGGAGCGTCGGCCTGCTGGAAGCCCATGGCACCGGTACCAAGGTGGGCGACGCCACGGAAGTGAGCGCGTTGAAGGAAGTCATCGGCCCCGCTGAGGCGCCCCACATCGCCCTGGGCAGCGTCAAGTCCCAGATCGGCCACACCAAGGCCGCGGCCGGCGCGGCGGGACTGATCAAGGTGGCGCTGTCGCTGTACCACAAGGCATTGCCACCCACCATCAACGTGAAACAACCCACTGAGGAACTGCGCGACCCGGCCTCCCCCCTTTACCTCAATAACAGCGCCCGGCCCTGGCTGCTGAACTACGGCAGCCAGACGCGCCGCGCCGGCATCAGCGCCTTCGGTTTCGGCGGCACCAACTTTCACGCCGTGCTGGAGGAGTACCCGGCGCCGGGTGATGCCGAACGGCGCCGCCTGCACGCCGTGGCCCGGCCGGTGATGGTGAGCGCCGATTCCGCCGAGGCTCTGGGCGCGCGACTGGAAGCGCTGGGCCGCCTGGAGGACGCCGAACAACCCTGGCCGTTTGAAGCCGGCAGTGGACAGAGCCACCGCCTCGGCTTCGTGGCTGACTCCCTGGATCAGCTTCGGGAAAAAGCGCGGCTCGCCGCCGAACACCTGGCGCGCCAGGAGGACAGCGCGCGCTGGCAGCACCCGAAAGGCATCTATTTCTCCCGCGAAGCCGGTGGCGGCAGGGTGGCAGCGCTCTTCTCCGGCCAGGGCAGCCAGTACGTCAACATGGGCAGGGCCGCAACCCTGGCCTACCCGCCCTACGTGGCACTGCTGGAAACCGCCGACCGGCTGATGCACGACAGCGCCGGCGAGTACCTGAGCGACAAAATCTATCCGCGCCCCGCCTACGACGAGGAGACGGCCAAACAGCAGGAACTCACCCTGCGCCAAACCCAGTACGCCCAGCCGGCGATCGGTTGCGTCTCGGCCGGCGCCTATCAAACCCTGAGCCGCGCCGGCTTCCAAGCCGATTGCGTGGCGGGCCACAGCTTCGGCGAACTCACCGCACTCTGGGCCGCCGGCGCCCTGCAACCGGAAGACTATGTGCGCCTGGCCATCGCCCGCGGCCGCGCCATGGCACCGCGGGACGATCAGGCCGACAGCGGCACCATGGCGGCGGTCTCCGCCCCCGGCGAGGTGGTGGAACGCCTGATCGAAGAAAGCGGCGTAAAGTCGGTGTACCTGTGCAACTTCAACACCGACACGCAGACGGTGATCGGCGGCGGCGCCGATACCGTGGCCGAGTTCGGGCGCTTTCTCGCCCGGCGCGACATCA
The DNA here is from genome assembly GCF_059834885.1 of Microbulbifer sp. SE14. Taxonomy (NCBI): domain Bacteria; kingdom Pseudomonadati; phylum Pseudomonadota; class Gammaproteobacteria; order Cellvibrionales; family Microbulbiferaceae; genus Microbulbifer; species Microbulbifer sp. SE14. The sequence continues at coordinate 13,139 of NZ_JCBAJA010000038.1, forward strand.
ACTTCACGCCCCTGCCGGTGTCCGCCGCCTTCCACACGCCCCTGGTGGCCCACGCCCAACAAAGTTTTGCCGAAGCCATCGACGCGGTGGACTTCAGCGCGCCGACCCTACCGCTGTACCGCAACCGCGACGGCCAAGCCATCCAGGACGCCGAGGTGCTCAAGACCGGCCTCAAACAACAACTGCTGGAACCGGTGCGCTTTGTCGACATAGTCCGGCAAATGCTGGTCGACGGCGTACGCATCTTTGTCGAGTTCGGCCCCAAGGGCCACCTGAGCAAAATGGTCGGCAGCCTGTGCGAAACGGCGGGCCATCCGGTCACCGTGATCGCCCTGGACAACGGCAAGCCGGAGGACTCGGCAGAACAACTGAACAGCGCCCTGGTGCAGCTGGCGGTGGCCGGCGTGTCGGTGGACAGCCTGGACGAGTTCGAACCCGATTACCGCGACGCACCGCAAAAGCCGGGCTTCGCCGTCGAACTCAACGGCATCAACTACGTCAGCGACAACCGCCGCCGGGCCTGGCAGGAGCGCCTGGGGCATCCGGCCGATGCCTGGAAAACGGCCGAACCGCCGCACACGACGGTCGCGGAAGTACCGCGCGCCGAAGCCTCCGAACCCGTCACCGAACAGCCTCAACCAATCGCCCAGCCTAAGCGGGAGCTAAGCATCGTGAGCCAACAGAAACCGAACACCGAGATCGCAACAACCACGGCGGCCGCCGCATCTCAAACCGCGGGCGCTCAAACCCAAGTCGGCGCTCAGCTGCAAATGCTGGGCGAGTTGATGCGCGGCAATTCCGACATTCACCAGACCTATCTCGCCCAGGTGGGCCAGACCTCCCGTCAAACGGTCTCGCTGCTGGAAAACCTGAACGACAGCTACCGCGCGGATCCGCAGCGTTTCCAGTCGGTGTCGGAGTTGGCGCGCCAGGGTTTGCAGATTGTCGCCGACGGCCAGGCCCACAGCTCCGACTCCCACCGGCAGTTCTTGCAGCAGACGGTAGAGCTGGCGTCCCTGGCCTCCGGGCGCAACGCCGAAAGCCCGCGTCCATCCCCGGTCGCACCGGTGCAGATGCCCGACATGCTGGCGCCGATAAGCCATGGCATGTCACAGGTGTCCGAAGCGGCGGCGCAAACGCCGCACGCCCAACCTGCACCCGCGGCCACCGAAACTCAGGCGTCCGCCACCACCGAACCCCCGGCGCCTGCGGCCACCGCAGCTCCGGTGCCCCGCCGGGAAAACGAAGAACCGGCACCCGCCCCGCAGGCAAAAGCCGGCATCGGTCTGGATCAGGTGCGCGAGGCGCTGATGCGCGTGGTGGCGGAAAAAACCGGCTACCCGGAAGACGTGCTCGCCCCCGAGATGGACATGGAGGCGGACCTGGGCATCGACTCCATCAAGCGGGTGGAAATCCTCGGCGAGATGCACAGGGCACTGCCGGGATTGACCCAGTTGCAGCCGGAAGCCCTGACGGAGGTGCGCTCCCTGCAGGACATCATCGACATCGCCGGCCGCGAAATTGGGCAGACTCAAGTATCCGGCACCGTCGAATCCGCCGACCACAAACCCCAGACGGCGACGCCCGCAGCGACCGGCATCCGCGCCGAGCGGATCACCGAAACCTTCCTGCAGATCGTGTCGGAAAAAACCGGCTACCCCAAGGACGTCTTGGAAATGTCCATGAGCCTGGAAGCGGACCTGGGTATCGACTCCATCAAGCGGGTGGAAATCCTCGGCGAACTGCAAAAGACCCTGAACCTGAGTGAGACCCTCGACCCGGCCGCCCTGGGCGAACTGGGCACCCTTGGGGACATCGCCGCCTACATCGGGCAAGCCGCGTCCAGTGGCACCCCAACGAATGGCGAAACGGCCTCCACCAGAATATCCGAAGCCGCAAGCGCCACCGCCGTGGACGTGCAGACGGTAGCGGAAACCCTGTTGGATCTGGTGTCGGAAAAAACGGGTTACCCACGGGACGTGATCGAACTGGAGATGGACCTGGAAGCAGACCTGGGCATCGACTCCATTAAGCGAGTGGAGATTCTCGGTGGCCTGCAATCCCACTTCCCGGACCTGCCCGCTCCCTCACCGGAGGCCGCCGGAGAACTGCGCAAACTGCAGCAGATTCTCGACTTTCTTGGCAACGGCGGTGACGCGGCTCAAAACGCGGCGGCACCGGCCACGGAGATCGCCGCGCCTGAAGTGCCGGCGGTGGCGCCCATCCGCCGTCACAAGGTGGGGCTGCGCCAACTCGGCCCCGTCGATCAGTTGCTGGACTGCTACCGCCCCGGCGCCCGGGTGCTGCTGGTCAACAGCGAACGCGAACAAACGCTCGCGGTGACCGGGGAACTGGAGCGCGCCGGCCTGGAGGTGTACATCCTCAGCCTGCCCAATGCCGGCGACGGGATTCCCGGCGATCACATCGCTCTGGACGGCTGGACCGAGCAGGCGCTGGTGGACGCGCTGAATCAAATCCCCGAGGTGGACGCGGTCGTCTACCAGCACCCGCCGGTGTGCACGGCCATCGATGACATTGGCGATCGCCACGACGAAGTGCGGGCACTCAAACACTTGCTGCTGCTGGCCAAACACTACAAGCGCCACCTGGACGCGACAGGCGAGGGCCGCCGCGCCTTCGTCACCTTGGCGCGGGTGGACGGCCGCCTGGGGCTGGCCGAACCCGGCCGGGGCGCCCTGGCCGCCGGCTGCTTCGGGCTGGTGAAGACTCTGGCGGTGGAAACCGAGCACCTGTTCTGCCGCTCCGTGGACATCGATCCGGCGCTGGACCACAAACAACTGGCGCAGCGGTTGCTGGCCGAGCTGCACGACCACAACGTCAACCTCACCGACGTCGGCGTGACCCTTGAAGCGCGCCACACCTTCGATGTCATCGAAGCGCCCGCAGTGGACGCCGTGCAGCCCCTGCCGGAGGACACATGCTTCGTGGTCACCGGCGGTGCCCGCGGCATCACCGCCGACTGCGTCCGGGCGCTGGCCGAGCGCCAGTCGGGCCGCTACCTGCTGCTGGGCCGCACGCCCTTCGACGGCGAGGAGCCGGGCTGGGCCCGCGGCGTGGCCGACGCGGATCTCAAAGCCAAAGCGGCGGCCCGCCTGAAAGACACCGAAGGCAAGGCCACACCCAAGGCCATCAACGAACTGGTGAACCGGGTGCAGGGCCATCGCGAGATTCGCGACACCCTGAAGCGCCTCGAGCAGTGCGGCGTCCCGGCCCGCTACGCCGCGGTGGACATCAGCGACGCCGAGGCGGTGCGCGCCTGGGCCGAGTCCGACGACTGGCTGCGCGACAGCGAAAGCCTGGCGCTGATCCACGGCGCCGGCGCCCTGGCGGACAAGCGCATCGAGGACAAACAAATGGCCGAGTTCAAGCGCGTATTCAGCGTCAAACTCTACGGCCTGTCCAACCTGCTCGCCCACCTGGACCTGGGCAAGCTGCAGTTCAGCTGCTTCTTCTCCTCGGTGGCGGGTCTGTTCGGCAACGTCGGGCAGGTGGACTACGCCATGGCCAACGAAATCCTCAACCGCATGGCGCTGGCGCTGCAGCCGCAAATGGCGGCAAACGGTCGCGCCCTGTCCGTTATCTGGGGCGCGTGGAACGCCGGCATGGTGACACCCGCCATCAGGAAAATGTTCGAATCCCGGGGCATCGCCCTGATCGAAGTGGACGAGGGCGCCGCCCACTTCGCCGAGCTGTGCCAGTCCGGCGGCGCGGCCCCCCTGACCATGGTGGGTCCCAGCGGCGGCCTGTCCACGCGCCAGACCGAATTCGGCGAGCTGAGCGACTTCCATAGCGAGGTGCTGCTCAGCACCCGGGCCCTGTCCGACAGCAAACTGCTCAGCCACCACGCCATCGGCGGCGAGGTGGTGCTGCCAGCCACCTTCGCCATGGGCTGGGTGGCCAATGTGATCGAAAACTGTTTCGCCGGTGTGGTGGTCACCGGTTGCGAGCGTATGAACGTCAACAAAGGGCTGGCGCTAACCCAGGAACTACCCGAGCGCCTGCTGCTGGCCATTGACGCCAGAGGCGCCGACGGCAACGAGCGCCTGACCCTGGACGCCGTCATCCGCAATCCGGCAAGCGGTCAGGTGCACTACAGCTACCAGGGCATCGAACTGAGCCACGACCTGACCAGCAGCCACCAGGACTCCATCGCCATCGAACTGAACCGGGACAACGGCGGCGAGCTCTACCGCGACCGGACCCTGTTTCATGGCGACGACTTCCAATTGCTCAAGTCCTATCAACAGACCGACGAGCGGGAGATGCTGTTCACCTGCCAGTGGCTGCCCCACGACGAACAGCACCTGGTGGACGGCCACAGCACCCGCGCCTTCTGCCCCATGTACGCCGACGCCCTGCTGCAGGCAGCGCTGGTGTGGGTCAAGAAGAACGAGGGGCTGCCGTCGCTGCCCATGGTGATCGAGGACCTGCGCTGCCACCAACCCATCGAGCGCGGCGAAACCCTGTGCATTCGCGTGGGGCTGGTGGAGCAGTCCGACAGCCAGAGCACACTGTACCTCAGCGCGCTCAAGCACAACGGCCAGGTGCACCTGGCCATGAAGGCGGCGGTGGTCAAGAGCGCGGCGCTGGCCGAGAAGTTCGCGGTCGAAACAGCCAGCGCCCGGTGACGGGGGAGACAGGATCATGAGCAAGATTGCCGTTGTCGGCATCTCCTGTCTCTTCCCGGGAGCCTCTTCCGCCGAGGCCTTCTGGGACGCGCTCAAGACAGGGAAAGATTGCCGCGAGGATGCGCGCGACGAGGACTTCGGCATGGACGTCGACAGCGTCTACAGCGAAGAGCCCGGCGCCAACAAAATTTATTGCCTGAAAGGCGGCTTCGTGCGCGACTTCGCCTTCGACAGCGACGGCTTCGCCCTGGAGCCGTCGTTTCTGGAACGTCTGGACGAGGTGTTCCAGTGGCCGCTGCACGTCGCCCGCGAAGCACTGGTGGACGCCGGGCTGTGGCATGGCGATAAGGATCTGTCCTCCGCCGGCCTGATCATGGGCAACTACGCCTTTCCCACCAAACTGTCCAACCAACTGGCGCTGCCCGTCTGGTACCGAAAAATCCGCGAACACCTGGGCCGGCACCTGGACACCGAACTGCCGCCACTGGACCGGGAAGACGAACTACCCGACGGCTTCAACCGCTTCGTCTGCGGCCTGCCCGCCTCCATCGTCGCCCGGGCCTGCGGTATGGCGGGGCCGGCCTACACCATCGACGCCGCCTGTTCCTCGGCGCTCTACGCCATCAAGATGAGTTCCTACTACCTGCGCGCGGGCAAGGCGGACGTGATGCTGGCGGGCGGGGTCTGCGCGCCCGATCCCTGGCTGATTCACACCTCTTTTTCGGACCTGCGCGCCTACCCGAGAAACGGCTGCTCGCAGCCGTTTTCCGCCGACTCCACCGGCATACAGACCGGCCAGGGCGCCGGCGTGGTGGTGCTCAAGCGGCTGGAGGACGCCGTCGCCGACGGCGACCGCATCTACGGCACCATCGAAGGGTTGGGCCTGTCCAACGACGGCGCCGGCAAGCACCTGCTCTCTCCCAACCCGGCGGGACAGGAAGTGGCCTACCGGCGCGCCTACGACGAAGCGCAGATAGCGCCCGGGGCGATCGATTACATCGAGTGCCACGCCACGGGCACGCCCCTGGGGGATCAGACCGAACTCAACTCGCTGGAATCCTTTTTCGGCGAGGAGATGCAACACATCAAACTGGGTTCGGTGAAGGGCATGACCGGCCACCTGCTGACGGTGGCCGGCCTCACCAGCTTAATCAAACTCATCCTCAGCCTGCGCCACGAAACCCTGGTGCCCACCCCGGGTGTGAACGCCGGGCAGAGCCGCCAATCTCAACACGGCACCATCGACGGGCGCAGCCTGCTCACCGACACCCGGCCCTGGCCCGCCGGAGACAAACCGCGCTACGCCGCCGTGTCCGCCTTCGGTTTCGGTGGCACCAACGCCCACCTGGTACTCTCGGACCGGAAAATCAGTGACACAACCTATACGCCCACGGACACACCGGACATCGCCGTGGTGGGCATGGGCGCGCACTTCGGTCCCTTCGACACCCTGGAGAAGCTGGAGCGCGCGCTCTTCGAGGGCGACAGCGGCCTGCGCGCGCCGGGCGGCGAAGGCGGCGGCCTGGTGGAGGACACGGACACCCCTTGCGGCTACGTGGAATCCGTATCCATCGAGCCTCTGGCGTTTCGCATTCCGCCGGCAGAACTCAAACACTTCAATCAGCAGCAGCTGCTGATGCTGAAGGTGGCGGGCGACGCTTTGCTGAATGCCGGCCTGGAACGCAACAGCCCGGCGCCGCGCAACATCGCCGTGATTCTGGTGATGGAGCTGGACCTGATCAGCCACCTGCGCCGCGCCAAGGGCGAACTGCCCCACTACCTGGAAAAACTACTGCGCTCGGCGGGCGTGGACATAAATGCGGTGGACTTCGACGAGCTGGTGCGGGTGTGCGGCAACGCCCTGCACAGCGACATCGAATCCAACGAGGTGCTGAGCTACATCGGCAACATCATGGCCAGCCGCATCTCCTCGCTGTGGAACCTCACCGGCCCGTCTTTCACCCTGTCCGGCGACGGCAACGGCGTCAACCGCGCCCTGGAAACCGCACAACTGATGCTGGCCGAAGGGGACGCCGAGGGTGTGCTGGTGGGCGCCGTGGACCTGGGTTGCATCGCCGAGGAAATGTCCCTGGGCGAGCGCATCCGGGCCCAGGGCGGCGCGCTGCTGAACAATGATTTCGAGTTCCCCATGGGCGAGGGCGCCGGCGCCGTGGTGCTCGTGCGCGACCGCGACGCGCAACAACAGGCGCGTCGCCGCTACACCACCCTGAACCTGTTCGAACGCGGGCGCGACGCGGACATCGGCCTGGTGCAACTGGCCGGGCTGATCGACCGCGAGGGTGCGGCGGGGGCACTGGCGCCCATCGCCCGCCGGGCCCCCGGCGCCGCCGTTTCCACCCTCGCGGACCAGTTCGGCTACAGCCGCATCGCCGCGCCCATCGCCGGGCTGATCACCGCCGCCCTGGCGCTGCACCACCGCTACCTGCCGGCCCAGGGCAAGACGTCGCCGGAGTATCTGAAGGTATTGGAGAAGACACTCTCCGACAGCGACAACTTCCGCCCCCCCGTCAGCTATCCCTGGTTCAGGCGCACAGCGCAGCCCCGCGCCGCTCTGGTATGCACCCGTTCCTTCACCGGCGAGGGAGATCAGCTGCTGCTGAGAGAAGCGGACTGGCCGGACGACTGGTCGGTGGTGCGCCGCGAGCTGCAGCTGGTGCCCCTGGTGGCCACCGACCGCGCGCACCTGGCCCGGCGGGTCGATGAATTGATGGAAGAACTCCCCCGCGAATTCGATCGCCAGCGCGAGCTTTGTTGGCGGGAGCTGCTGGACACCGACGCACACAGTGCCGTGGCGGTGCTTGCGGCCGATGGCGGTGAGGCCCTGCTGCGCGAATGCCAGCGGCTGCAGAAACACCTGGTTTCCGGTGCGGACAAGGACTGGAAAACCCCGGCCGGCAGTTTCCTGGCGGCGCGGCCCCTGCCGGGCAAGGTGGCCTTCGTCTACCCCGGCGGTTTCAATTCCTACCCCTACCTGGCCCAGGGTCTCTTTCGCCTGTTTCCCGGGGTGTTGAAGGATTTCGAGGAAACGGTGGACGACGTCGGCCGCGCCATGAGCGCCGAGTGGATCTTCCCCCGCAGCCTGGCGACGCCGCGCAGCCGCGATCTGATGACCCGCGAGCAGGCCATGCTGCAGGACATCCCCGCCATGCTCACCAACGGCACCAGCCTGGCGCTGCTCTACACCCGGGTGTTGCGGGACAGTTTCCGGGTGCGCCCGGAAGTGGCTTTCGGTTACAGCCTGGGCGAGTCCAGCATGCTGTTCGCCAATGGCGTCTGGCCCGCCCAGGGGCGCAGCTACGACCAACTGGCGCGCAGCCCCCTGTTCCGGGATCGGCTCACCGGCCGCCGCAACCTGATCCGCGACAAATGGCAGATCGAACCGGAACGGGACGACCGCGACGTCTGGGCCAGCAGCGTGCTTATCGCCGAGGTGGACGCGGTGCGCGAACTTATGCGCGAATTCGACCGCCTCTACATCACCCACATCAACACCGCCCGGGAACTGCTGGTGGCCGGCGATCCGCAACAGCTCCGGGCGCTGGTGGCGGCGCTCGGTTGCGAGGCGGTGCCCACGCCCACCGCCCACGTGCTCCACGCCGAGGTGATGCGCGACGCCCAGGGCGAACTGGCGGAGCTGAACAGCTACCCGTCACAACCGCCCATCAACGACATAGCGCTGATCTCGGCGGGTCACTACGAAGTGCTGGATACCTTCGAAAAAACGCACATCGCGGCGCTCAACTCCGACAGCCTCTGCCGGGAGGTGGACTTCCCGCGCCTGATGGAGCGCGCCTACGACCTGGGTGCGCGCACCTTCGTCGAGGTGGGACCGGGCGGCACCTGCAGCCGCTGGATCGGTGCCCACTTTTCCGGGCGCGAGGGGGCCGGGCGCGAGGTGGCGACCCTGTCGGTTACCCAGCGCGGCAAAAATGATCTCGGCTGCCTGGAACAGTTGCTGGCACGGTTGATCAGTTTGCGGGTGCCCATGGACCTGTCCGGCCTGGTCGGGCACGGCGCCGGTTCGACGTCGGGGCGCAGTGTGGAGATCCGCTTTCGCTCCAACACCAGCCGGCCGGATTTCGCGGCCCTGCAAAAGCCGGCGCCGCAAAAGATTGCGCCTTCGGTCGCCGCCAACGAAGCCACCGTCGAGTTGGCGCACGTCGCGACAGGCAACACCGAAACGTCGAGGACGCCCGCACCGTCGGCGCGCGACCTGATCTACTGGCAACTGGACGCCGGGCGCCTGGTACAGGGCGGGCGCGCGCGACTGCGTGCCGCCAACCAATCCGCGCACGACGTCACCCCGCCGCCTGCCGCGCGCCCCGCCTCCAATCTGGCCCCAGCAAGGAAACCGGACATGAAGCCTCACAGCCATTCGGCGCCGGACAACAACCCGGTGGCCGCTTTGATTCGCAGCAACCTTCGACAAATGACGTCGGTGCAAAAGGTGTTTCTCGACAGCCAGCAGCGCATCCGGCAGATGGTGTTCGATCAACTGCGGGAACAGTTGCACGGCGATGCGTCCACACCGGCGCTGCCCGCCGCTGCGAAAACACCGCTGCCGACGGCGATACCGGTTGCCGAACCGGCCGAAAACACTCGGGGCGAGACTGAGGAAACGGCGCTGGTGCACGCACCAGACCCCGTAGATGCCCCGTTGATGGACGAAGCGCAACTGCTGGCCTTCGCCCAGGGCCGCATCGCCGACGCCTTCGGCCCCGAGTACGCGGAGATCGATAACTTCCCGGTGCGGGTGCGCCTGCCCTCGCCGCCGTACTTTTTCGTCAGCCGCGTGACGCGCCTGGAAGCCCAGCGCGGCCGCTACGAGCCCTGCATGCTCACCACCGAGTACGACATTCCCGAGGATGCCTGGTATCTGGTGGACGGCGTCATGCCGCCGGGCGTGGCGGTGGAGGCGGGACAGAGCGATCTGCTGCTGATCAGCTACCTGGGCATCGATTTTGAAAACAAAGGCGAGCGTATGTACCGGTTGCTGGACGGCAAGCTCGCCTTTGTCGGCGACCTGCCCCGCGCCGGCCAGACACTGCGCTTCGACATCCACATCAATTCCTACGTGCGCCAGGGCGGCGTGCTGCTGTTCTTCTTCAGCTACGAAGGCTATGTGGACGGGGAGCTGGCGCTGAAACTGGAACGCGGTTGTGCCGGCTTCTTTTCCCGCGAACAACTGGAACAGGGCCAGGGCCTGGTGAGCCACCCGCAAAACCAGCGCGCCTCCCTGGTCAAACCGCTGTACCACAGCGCCAAAACGGCGCTGGACGAACGGGACATCGTCACCCTGAGCCGCGGCGAACTGGAAACCGTGTTCGGCCCCGGCGCCAACCCCGCCGCCGCCTCGGGCGTGCGCCTGCCGCCACAGCAGCTGCTGATGATCGACCGGGTCAGCGTGCTCAACCGCCCGCTGGACTCCGGTTACCTGTCGATTGAAGCCTACAAGAAGCTGGACCCAAAGGGCTGGTACTTCGAATCCCACTTCGTGGACGACCCGGTGCTGCCCGGCAGTCTGGTGGCGGAGGGCGCCACCCAGTTGTTGAAAGTGCACCTGATGTCCATCGGCATGCAGCAGTGCTTTCCCGGTGCGGAATTCCAGCCCATCCCCGACCTGCTTATGGACATCAAGGTGCGCGGCCAGATCACGCCAAAGGTGCGGGAACTGCGCTACGCCGTGGAGATCTTCGAAAACGGCTTTCTGCCGCGGCCCTACGTCAAGGCCAATGTGGTGGTCTACGACGGCGACCGGCCCCTGGTGGCGGTGGAGAACCTGGGACTGTGCCTCAAGGAAAAGCCGGGCTGCAGCGTCTACCCGCGCTATGGCGAAACGGACTATTTCAGCGGCCGGCGCCTGACCGACGGCTCGCCGGTGACGCTCAACGAATTCCACCTGGCACACGCCGCCAAGGGCGATCTGAAAACCGCCATGGGTCGCGAGTTCGACATCTACGGGCCCAACCACCGCGCGCCCCACATCCCCAACGGCGACTTCCAGTTCGTGGACCGGGCCGTCACCCTCACCGGCGACCGCGGGAAATACCAGAACGGTTCGGTGATGATTACCGAGTACGACGTGCCCGCCGACGACTGGTTCTTCCGCCGGAACAGCTACCCCGCCATGCCCAACTGCGTCTACCTGGAGTCGGCGCTGCAGGCCAGTATCCTGCTGGGTTACTTCCTGGGAGTGACCCTGGACTTCCCCGATCAGGAGTTGTCCATCCGCAACCTGGACGGCAAGGCCACCTACTTGAGCGACATGGACCTGCGCGGCAAGACCATTCGCCACAGGGAAACCCTGCTGTCCACCAGCGCCCTGAACGGTTCCATTCTGCAGAAGTTCCGCTTCGAACTGACCGCCGACGGCGAGCCCATCTACGAGGGTGAGTCCCTGTTCGGGTACTTCCCGGAACAAGCGTTGCAAAACCAGTTGGGCCTGGACAACGGTCGCGAGCGGGACTTCTGGTTTGAATCCCAGGGCGCCGAGCTGATCGAGTTTGAACTGGAAACCGAAACCGACAACCCGCTGTTCACCGCCGACCCGGCGCGCCCGTACTACCGCCTGCCGAACGGACCCTTGAACCTGCTGCACCGCGCAGGTCTGAGCCGCGACGGCGGCCAGTACGGCAAAGGCTATGTGCACGGCTACCGGGAAATCCGCGACAGCGACTGGTATTTCAAATGTCACTTCCACCGCGATCCGGTGATGCCCGGCTCCCTGGGGCTGGAGGCTTTCGTGCAGGCCATTCAGTTGTTCGCCCTGGATGCCGGGCTGGGCGTGGACAAGTTCAAGTCGCCCCGTTTCGGCATCGCCACCGACGTGGAAACCGAGTGGCGTTACCGCGGGCAACTGCTGATGAGCGACCGCGACATGAATATCGAGGTACACATCCAAGCCGTGCGCGAGGAGGCAGACCGCATTGTGGTGATCGCCGATGCGGATCTGTTCAAAAACAAACTACGCATCTACCACGTGGACCGCATGGCCGTGGCCATCACCGAGGGGGATTTCGCCCATGTCTGAACAACTCGCGACTCAACCGGTTTTTGACACCGACGCCATGCACCACCTGTTGGCGGACACCGCCCGGCCCCTGCTGCTGGTGCGCGCCGGCGACCGCACCGGACTCTTCGACGGCGATCCGTCGCAACTGCCCGACACCGTCGAGGCCCTGGCCGCACTGCCCGGCGTGGCGCCGGAACAACTGGGGGACGCCGATTTCTGCCGCGCCTACCGCAGCCGCTACGCCTACATGACCGGCGCCATGGCCAACGGCATCGCCTCCGCCGAACTGGTGATTGCCATGGGGCGCGCGGGGCTGCTGGCCTCCTACGGCGCCGGCGGTGTGCTGCCGGAACAGGTGGAACAGGACGTGCAGCGCATCAAACAGGCCCTGGGGGATCAGCCCTTCGCCGTCAACCTGATTCACTCGCCCCACGAGCCGTTGATGGAGCGCCGCGGTGTGGAAATTTTCCTCAAGCACGGCGTGTCGGTGATGGAGGCCTCGGCGTTTATGGCGCTGACCGAGCCGCTGATTCACTATCGCCTGGCGGGCATCTGCCGAGACCCGCAGGGCCGGGTGGTCAGCCGCAACCGGGTGATCGCCAAGATCTCCCGCCCCGAAGTGGCGGAGCGCTTCATGTCGCCGGCGCCCAAAGCGATGGTGGACAGACTGGTACAACAGGGGGTACTGAGCGCGGATCAGGCCGCTCTGGCAGAACACCTGCCGGTGGCGGACGACATCACCGTGGAAGCCGACTCCGGCGGCCACACCGACCGCCGCCCCCTCACCGCGCTGCTGCCCATCATCATCGCCCTGCGCGATCGCCTGCAGGCCCACTTCGGTTACCCGCGGTTGCTGCGGGTGGGCGCCGCCGGCGGCATCGGCACGCCGGAATCCGCCCTCGCCGCCTTCGCCATGGGCGCCGCCTACGTGGTCACCGGCTCGGTGAACCAGAGCTGCATCGAATCCGGCAGCAGCGACCCGGTGCGCAAACTCCTGGCCCAGGCAGATTTTTCCGACGTGGACATGGCGCCGGCGGCGGACATGTTCGAGATGGGTGTGCAGTTGCAGGTGCTCAAGCGCGGCACCCTGTTTCCCATGCGCGCGCGCCAGCTCTACGAGCTGTACCAGAACTACCCGGGCCTGGACGCCATACCGACGGAGGTGCGCGCGAAACTGGAAAGCCAGATTTTCAAACGCTCACTGGAGCAGGTTTGGGCCGAAACCCGCGACTTTTTCAACCGCCGCGACCCGGCTCAGATAGAGCGCGCGGAAAACGATCCCAAACGCAAGATGGCGCTGGTGTTCCGCTCCTATCTGGGCCAGTCCTCCGGTTGGGCCAACGCCGGTGTGGCGGATCGGGTGATGGACTACCAGATCTGGGCCGGCCCGGCCATGGGTGCCTTCAACGACTGGGTGGCGGGCAGCTACCTGGAAGCGCCGCAGAACCGCCGCGTGGTGGATGTGGCCGAGCACATAGTGCGTGGCTGCGCCTACAAGCAGCGTCTGCATTTGCTGGGCCTGCAGAACCAGTGTCTGCCCGCAACGCTGAACCGCTACCCGCTGCTACCGCTGGCGGGGGAGGCGCGTCGCCATGCCGCGTGACCTGATCGAGGATCTCGCCGAGTGGGAGCGGGCCCTTGGACCGGGGCGCGACCGCGGCAATCCGCTGTCCTGGCGGCGCAACAGCAAGGAGGACGACGAAAAGTCGGTCAGTGACCTGAAGGCGGCGCTCTACCGGCTCAACTTCCACCAGGTATTCGTGCCCAAGTCCTCCGGTGGTCTGCGCCGCAACTGGCTGCAGTTGTGGCTGCAGGTGGCGCTGGCCACCCGGCGCAACATCAACGTCATGCCGGCGGTGATGTACAGCGTGGGGCCGGCGGCGGTGCTGGAACTGGTGGGCAGCGAAGCCCAGCGGGAGGCCGCCTTCGCCCGCTTGGCGGAGGGCGAACAGTTTTGTTTCGGGCTGTCGGAGGCGGTGTCCGGCACCGAGCTGCTGAAGATAGGCACCCGCGCCGAACCCGGCGACAGCGGCTGGCGCATCACCGGCCGCAAAGGGCCGCTGGGCTGGTCGCCGCGGGCGCAGCAGGCGCTGATCCTGGCCCGCACCGGCGGGGGCGGGCCCGAGTCCCTGAGCTTTTTTCAGGTGCCGATGGACGCGGCGCGGGTGTTTCACTGCCGCGGCTTGGGCATGTCCGGTCAGCAGTTCGTGGATCTGGAGTTCGACGGCCTGGCGGTGGGGGCAGGCGCCCTGGTGGGCGAGGCCGGGCGCGGCTTCGAAACCACATTAAAGGTGCAGCAACTGGTGAAGTACCTGAGCACCGCCGCCAACGTGGGCGGCTGTCACTGCCTGGTGCGGGACGTGGCGGAATTCGCCCGCGCCGAGCGCCACCGACGCCGGCTCTGTGATTATGCCCATGTGCGCCATCTGTTGGCGCAGTCGGTATCGGACCTGCTGCTGGCGGAGGCCGCGGCCCTGTCGGCGGGCTGCATGATCGGTGCCAAACGCTCCCAGTTCAGCATCGCCTCCAGCGTCGCCAAGCAGGTGGCGCTCCACGGCAGCGACGCGGTGGTGGTGCGTTTGCGGGACATCATCAGCGTCAACTACGCCCTGGACCGGGAGCCCATCTTCCACCGTTTCCACAAGGTGGCGGACGACCTTTCCATGGTGCGCTACATCGACACCAACCCGGTGGTGAACCTGAAAAACATCGCCACCCAGTTGCCGGCGGTGCACGCCCAATGGCAACGGTTGGACGAGGCCAAGGCGACGGCGCAACTGGACAGCGTGCTGGAATTGCTCGACCTGGAGCGGAGCTACTTCGCCGAGGAGCGTCGCAATCTGTCGGTGACCAATGCCGGCGGCGACTGGGTGATCAATGCCCTCGGCGCCCTGGCGCGGCAGCCCGGCCGGGGCGCCGCCCTCGCCGAGGCCGCGGGCTGGGTGCACCTGGCCATCGAGGCCCTGTGGCAGCGATTGTCGCGAAGCGCGGGCGCCTCCTTCGCCGAGTCCGCCGGCGCCATCGAACTGGCGGAAGCCTACAGCCGCGTGCACGCCTGCGCGTCCCTGGTGCTGTTGAGCGCCGCCAATCCGTCGCTGGCACCGGAATGCCTGGGCGAGCTGATCGCCTTTCAGTTGCAGCCGGAAGCGGCGCCCCAGGCCCGGGAAAACCGGGTATTCGAATTCTTGACGCGGGCGCTGGATGGCGACAGGGCGCTGTCCCTGCTGCCGGTGGCGCTGTACGAACAGTGAGACCCAAGCCATGACCCTACCCGATCACATTGCGGACCTGAACGAACTGGAACGACAACTGGGCGACCCCTTCGACGAGGCGCAGCCGTTTTCCTACAAACAGGCGATGCAACACGACGAAGGCGAGGCCCTGCCGGGAGACGCCATGACCCTGCTGCGGGACCTGGGGGTAATCGACTACCTGGTACCCCAGGCCCTGGGCGGCAAGCTGCACTCCTACCAGCATTTGTACTACGTCATCCGGATGCTGTCCCGCCGCGACGTCACCCTGGCCACGCTCTACGTACTCAAAGCCATCGGCCTGGGTCCGGTGCTGATCGCCGGCACCGACGAGCAGAAGCGCTACTACGGCCGGGAGATTCTCAACGGCTGTGGCATCTCCTGGGGCGTCACCGAGCGGGAACACGGCAGCGACCTGATCAACAGCGGCGCCACGGCGCAGTGGGACGGTGAGCGCTATCGGCTGGACGGTGCCAAGTGGCTGATCGGCATGGCGCGACACAACGAGATGGCCATGTTTCTGGCCAAGGCACCGGGGGGCAATACGCCGGACAGCTTCACAATGTTTTGCGTCGACAGCCGCCGCCACAGCGAGCGCGAGTACCAGCGCCTGCCGAAAGAAAAACTCCACGGCGTGCGCGGCCTGGATCTGAGCGGCTTCCGCCTGGAGAACTGCCGGGTGGAACCCGATTGCGTCATCGACAAGCCCGGCAACGGCCTGGAGCTGATGCTGCGCACCGCGCAACTGCACCGCGTGGGCGCGGTCACCATGGCCCTGGGCGCGCTGGACACGGGGCTGCGCATCGCGCTGAGCTTCGCCAATTCGCGCCACATCTTCGGCCAGCGGCTGGCGGACATTCCGATCACGCGCCTGGAGCTGACGGATACCTTCTGCGACCTGCTGCTGTCCGAGCTGGTGGTCACCGCTGCCACCCGCGCACTGCACTATGCGCCCAAGGCCATGTTCCTGCAGGCGGCGGTGTCCAAGTACCTGGTACCTACCTTCTCCCGCCAGGGGTTCGCGCGCCTGGCAGGCGCCGTAGGCGCGCGCTACTACTTGCGGGAAACCTTCGCCTACGGTCTGTTCCAGAAGGCCATGCGCGATGCGGAAATGACCAGCTTCGTGGACGGCAATGAAAAGGTGAACCTGAAAAACATCGCCCTGCACATGGAGGTGACCCTGCCCTACCTGCAGAAAGACCGCACCCCCAGCGAGGAGGAACAGGCCAGCTTCGCCGAGTTTTTCGATCTGAACCAACGCGAGCCGGACGCGCGCTTTTCCGAATTGTCGGTATTCAGCGGCCGCAAGGATCTGGTGCTGCTGATGTTGAACGACAGCCTCGAAAAACTCGAAGCCAGGTTGGACCAGCGGGGCCTGGACGCGGCGACCCGTTCGAGCACCCTCGAATTGGCACGACAGATTCCGGCAGACATCGACCGCCTGCGCGAACAGATGCAGGCGCAAAAAGCAAAACTGCAGAAAAACTACAACTACAGCCCCCAGAGCTACCGCCTGGCGGAAAAGTACGCCCTGCTGCACGCGGCCGCCATCTGCGTTCACGTGGCAGTCCACACCGACCTGCAACCGTTGCTGGCGGATCTGACCTGGCTGCCCACTTGCCTGCTGCGGGTGCGGCGCCACCTCAACGCGGATGTCGACTATCCCAGCGGCGAACAGGTCGAGCGCGTTTTTGCGGTCATGCAACGCCAATTCGAAGAGGGCTCGATGTTCGGCTTTATGCCGATCCGCATCGCCGAGAAACCCGATGCCTTTTGCGATCCCCATCACATGAACATTTCCCATCACGTGGACCAATAGGAGACTGCCATGAGTTTTCTCTCGCTCGACCGGGCGACCAAGCACTACCAGCTCGGCGCCACCCGGGTCACCGCCATTAAGGACGTGACACTGGATATCGAACCCGGAGAGTTCACGGTGATCTGGGGTCCTTCCGGCTGCGGCAAGAGCACCCTGCTCAACCTGCTGTCCACCATCGATCTGCCCAGCGAGGGCGATTACCATATCGACGGCGAATCGGTGCTGAACATGGGCGACCGGGCACTGACCCGCCTGCGGCAACAGCGGGTGGGCATCATCTTCCAGAGCTTCAATCTGGTACCGGTGATGACCGCGCTGGAAAACGTCATGCTGCCGGGGCAGTTGCACGGCGGCAGGGTCGACCCGGAGCTGAAAAGCCGCGCAGCCGCCCTGCTGGAGGAGGTGGGGGTGAGTGAATACGCCGATCACCGGCCCGATGAACTGAGCGGCGGCCAGCGCCAGCGCGTGGCCCTGGCGCGGGCGCTGGTCAACCGGCCGGAGCTGGTCATCGCCGATGAACCCACAGCCAACCTGGACTCGGTCAACGGTCAGAAAATTATCGATCTGCTGGCGGAGATGAACCGCAAACACGGCACCACCTTCGTGTTTTCCACTCACGATCAGGTGTTGCTGCGCAGTGCCAGACGCCGCGTTCAGTTGGTGGACGGCGAAATCTCGTCGGACATTACAGCTTCCGATGTTGGTTCACCGAACAAAAACGCTGAAATAGCAGAAACAGAAACCGAAGCGGAGGCCCAGTAAATGTTGCTGAAACTTGCCATTCGAAACCTTTTTCGCAACCGTCGCCGCAGCCTGGTGACCGTGCTGGCCATTATGGCCGGCTTCGCGTCGGTTAACCTGTTCGGCGGTTACATCGCCAATGTGTTCGCCGGCCTGCAGCGTCAGGCCATTCAGGGGGAAAAGCTGGGACACCTCACGGTCGCCCGCTCGGGCTATTTCGAGCAGGGCAACATCAGTCAGGAAGACTACATCCTGAGCGGCGACGAGATCGATCGTATTTCCAGCCTGCTGGCGGACATGGAGTCGGTGACATTTGTCTCGCCGCGGCTGTCCCTGAGCGGCCTGATCAGCGATGGCGAGTTGTCCACCATCTTTATCGGCGATGCCCTGGTGCGCACCGACCTGCGCCGTATCCGCAGGGACTTCCGCCCGGAGCGCGGCGGTTTTCTGGATGAGGAAAACCCGCTGGGCATCGTCGTGGCGCAAAACCTGGCCGAGGCCCTGGCGCTGGAGCCGGGCAGCACGGCGGTGCTGTTCAGCTCCACCCTGGCGGGCCAAGCCAACGCCTACGACGTGGACATCATCGACGTCTACGATACCGGCAACGCCGCCACCAACGACAAAGCCATCATCCTGCCCCTCGAGCTGGCCCGCAACCTGCTCGCCACCGACGGCGCCGAGAGCCTGACCGTGGTGCTGAAGGACGCGGCGGCCACCGGAACCGCGCGCAAGGAGATGGAGGCGCTGTTCGCCGAACAGGGCCTGGGGCTGGAAGTACGCACCTGGGAGGAATTGTCCAGTTTCTACCGCCAGGTGAAAAACCTGTTCAACATGATCTTCAGTTTTATCTTTTCCATTGTGCTGATCATCGTGGTGATGAGCATCATCAACACCATGAGCATGGTGGTGGTGGAGCGCACCCGGGAAATCGGCACCCTGCGTTCGCTGGGCATGCAGAGGGGGCGGGTGCTGCGGCTGTTTTCCCTGGAGGGCTTTATGATCGCCGTGGCGGGCTGCGCCATCGGCCTGCTGGTGACCTTCGGAGTGGGCGCTTTGGTGAATGCGGCGGAGTTCACCTATACGCCACCCAATTCCTCCTCGCCGGTGCGACTGCTGATCGACTTCAAGCCGGTGCTGATACTGGGGTCTCTGGCGGCGCTGTCCGCCTTTGCCATTGCGTCCAGCATTGTTCCTGCCCGGCGCGCAGCCAGTGCGGGCATCACCGATTCCCTGCGACATGTGTAGGAGGCGACTCTATATGAAACTCACGATCCCGAAACTTGTAGGTTTGTTGTTCGTGGCGCTGCTCAGCGCGACAGCCCTGGCCAAGACCGACGAGGAAATTCTTCGCTATGCCGACACCTCCCGTGGCGGCGGCCTGCCCGGGCTGCAGTGGGAGGTGGACGTGGAATCCACGCTCAAGCGTGATCGCAGCGAGCATTTCAAGCTGGAGGTGAGCGCCACCTCCGGTGACTGGTTGGCGGAGTTCAAGCGACCGCGCAATGTGCTGGGCAACAAATTGCTGCAGATCGGCGACAATATGTGGTTCACCAAGAAGGGGCTGCGTAAGCCGGTGCCCATTTCCCAGCGCCAGCGGCTCACAGGCAGCGCCGCCAACGGCGACATCGCTTCCACCAACTACGTTGATGACTACGAGTCTGCGCGTCTGCCAGACGATACGCTGAATGACAAACCGGCTTATGTATTCGACCTCAAGGCCAAGAGCGCCTCGGTGACCTATGACCGTATCAAGTACTGGGTGGATCAGCAGAGCGGACTGGGCGTGAAGGCGGAGTTTTACACCTCGGCCGGCCGGTTGTTGAAGTCCGCCACCTTCGAGTACGACAACACCATCGAAGTAAATGACGATACGCGACCGTTTATCAGTCGCATGGTGATCCAGGACGAGATCAACCGCACTCAGCGCTCGGTGTTGGAGTACAGCGATATCGAGGTGAAGTCCATTCCGGCGGCAAGGTTCAGGCTCTGAGTGATGCGGAGAAAATTACTGATCGGCCTTTCGTTTCTAGCCGCTACCGCGCACGCGGATATCGATGCGGAGTGGTACTGGCAGGCCCAGTATCAAAAGCAATGGCAGCAGTTTGATCTGGATCGCGGCAACAACCCCGGCAACGCCATCTTGCGTTTGTCCGATCAGACGGACCGCCTGGAGCTACGACCGGAGCTTCTACTCAGTAGCGACCGGTTCGAGTTGACGCTGCAACCGCGCGCGACCCATTCCAAAGTACGCGTTCCGGGAGGCAGTGACAGATCCGACAGCGACTTGAGTCTGCGCTACTGGAAACTGGATTATTACTTCGGCGACCAGTGGCTCAAGGCGGGCCGCTATGTGAATTCCTGGGGGCCGGCGCGCCTGTTGTCTCCCAGCAACCGCTACCACTCGGACACCGGGCAGACGGACCCCAACACCGAGCTGATGGCCCGGGAGTATGTGGAGTGGGGCGGCCACCTGGACTCGAATTGGCAGCTCCAGTTGACCGTGAACACCGGCGAGGGAGGGCAGGAGTTGGAGGATTTTAAAACCACCGGCGATCTGCAGCTGACCTGGCAAGGTACGCAGGTCAGCACCACCGCGCTGGTATCCAAACCCGAGCGGGGCTATGGCGTCGGGGGTTACGGCCAGTGGACGGTGAACGACGCGCTGATTGTCTACGGGGATTTCCTTTATCTCAGCGAGGGGCGCAATTTGGAGCGGCTGTTGCCGGGGCAAGATGCACCGGCAGGCGAATCGCTGCTGGCAGCGGTGGCGGGAGCCAGTTACACCTTCGAAAACGGCTGGAACCTCGCGCTGGACTACTACCACAACCAGGTGGGCCTGGACGAGTCCGGCAGCGAGCAGTTGCTGGCGCTAAACCGCGAATATACTGCGCGGTTGTTGGCGGGGGAGACCGAGGTCGAGTACCTGGATTTTTTGACCCGGGTGAATAACTTACCCTTCTATCAGCTGGGGAACTCCTACGTGTTCACCATGTTGCAGCGGAACAATATCCGGGACGATACCGATGTCAGTTATGTGCTGATTCGCAACCTCAGTGACCAAAGCGGCCAACAGTCGCTGAACGTTGAGTACCGCTGGCTGGATTCCCTGACGCTCTATGGCGGCGTCAACCATTTCTCCGGTGCGGAGGATACCGAGTTCGGGCGCTTCCTGAATCGGCAGCTATCCGTCGGTGTGAAAGCGTACTTTTAACCCCTAAAAACCGTCATTCCCGTGGAGGGGAATTCAGAAACCCTGTGGCTACTTCCCCCTGCCTTCCCGGGTTGACGAAAAACGAATTTTTAGGGGGGGGGGGCACAAAGATCCAGGTTGACATTGAGGCAATGATACCGAATCAGCACCCGGGGTGGGCCGGCTACCGGGGTTTCCCTGTCGAGGCGTCGGTTCGACCCGATGCCTGTGCCATCCGACAGCACGGGAATATTCAAATCCAGACAATCGTAGTCAGTATATTCGAGCCTGAAAATACATACCGCGCCGTAAACTCTTGACCTTTCGGCAGACTGTTATGCAGGTCGATATTGGTTCTAAAGGTGATTTCCTCTTTCTCTGCTTCGATATCGACCACTGATACTGCATTAAATCCGAAATACTTTCCTACTATAGGGTAGGCCGCTTTAAAAAAGCTCTCCTTCATGGAAAATATGAGCGTAAATATCTCAGAATCGCTGAAGCCGGAGTGCTGGAGAAGAGGCAATTCGTCCTGATTCAGGACCATATACCGAATCTGGTCCAGGACTCTCGCCTCAACCAGGCTTTCAATATCTATACCTATCCCCCGAATCTCGGGGCTTGAGCAGACAACCGCGGTCGCCACCTGGTGGCAGTGGCTGATCGATCCCCTGACATCACCGGGCCAGAGTGGATTGCGATGCGGCCCCATACCGACGGTGGCGTTTTCAACGCCCAGTGACGCCAGAGCGTTTCGGGCACAGTGACGCCCGGCCAAAAACTCTGCTTTGCGCTTTACCACCGCGCGCTTCAGTGATTCGTGGAAGGGAATGAACAGGGCCGGGAACAGAGTATCGTCGTAGGCGCCTGGATTGAATTCACAGCGGTACTCTACGAGGGCCGGTCCCTGATGCCATCTGGTTATTCCCTGTCTGACAATAAACGGGATTCCGCGTTGTGTGAATTTATCTGAGTCCATCGAGGCAGAAACCGTGAATCAAAAAAGTAGTAGAGACAAAAGTGCGCGGCATATACTGCAAGCAGCCCCCTATACTCGGACTCCGTAGGCACGCATAAATGTCTGCACCGCCGCGGCCACGCGCTCGTGGATTTCCGCCTCTGTGGGCGGCGGACAACAGCCGATCAGTACCTGCATATGCCCGCAGCCCAGCAGCATGCCCAAGAATTGTTCCGCGGCGACGGCCGGGTCCGCCACCTCCAGCAGCTCCAGTTCATCGGCCCGGCTCAGCAGGCGCTCCATCTGCTCCAGCATACGCCTCGGTCCCGCCTCGAAGAACAGCTGCGCCATTTCCGGTTCCCGCTCCGCCATGGCGCACAGCAGCCGCTTCAGGCGGATGGCGTCCTCACCGTCGACCACGCTCAGGAAGGCCCCGCCGACCCGCTGCAGCACCACCTCAATCGAATCGCCCTTCTCCAGCGCAAAGATCGGCTGCGCCATCATGCTCTCGCACTTGGCCTCGATGGCCGCGGTGAAGAGGGTCTCCTTGTCGGAAAAGTGACTGTAGACAGTGAGCTTGGACACACCGGCAGCGGCGGCCACCGCATCCATGCTGGTGCCGGCGAAGCCCTGCGTCAGGAACAGGCCCTTGGCCGCATCGAGAATGGCCTGGCGCTTGGCCGGGTCCTTGGGGCGGCCGCGGGGCGCGACCTCTGAAGTCTGTTCGGACATAGGTCTCCAAATACTGGACTCGTGAGTTCATTAAATTTACTATACTGGCCAGTATAGCATTACCGGCCCCGCCGGCGCCGCTTTTCACCGCACTGCCAATCTGAACCTGAACTGTTTACCCACAGAGGAAGGAACCCGCTTATGTATCGACCGCTAGTGTTCGCCGCACTTCCGCTCTGCCTGGCCCTGGCCGCCTGCGCCCCGGCGGAACAGAAGGAAGGGGAGGAGAAACCGCGCCCGGCGGTGATGGTGCTGCCGAAGGTCGCCGGGGCCCAGCAGGATATCTA
This sequence comes from Microbulbifer sp. SE14, assembly GCF_059834885.1. Classification (NCBI taxonomy): domain Bacteria; kingdom Pseudomonadati; phylum Pseudomonadota; class Gammaproteobacteria; order Cellvibrionales; family Microbulbiferaceae; genus Microbulbifer; species Microbulbifer sp. SE14. The sequence goes on from NZ_JCBAJA010000038.1 coordinate 35,799, forward strand.
CCCGGGAGAGGTCCGCGCCCGCTACGAGCCGGCGCTGTCCTTTCGCATTGGCGGCAAGATCAGCCGGCGCCTGGTAAACGTAGGGGACAGGGTCCGGAAGGGCCAGCCGCTGGCGGAACTGGACCCGCAGGATTTGCGCCTGCAACTGGATACGGCGCGCGCGCAGCTCACGTCCGCCGAGGCGGACCACCGCCTGGCCAAGAGCGAACTGGAGCGCTACCGCAAACTGCTCCGGGGCCAGCTGGTCAGCGCCTCCCAGTTCGACGCGGTGGAGAGCCGCTTCGACGCCAGTGCCGCGCGGCTCAAGCAGGCCCGGGCGCAGCTGGATGTGGCGCGCAACCAGGCCGGATACGCGGTGCTGCAAGCCCCCCGGGATGGCGTTATCGCCCGGCGCCAGGCCGAGGCCGGACAGGTGGTGGCCGCCGGCCAGGCGGTCTTCACACTGGCGGCGGACGGCGACCGCGAGGTGCGCATCGACCTGCCGGAACAGGATATCAACCGCTTCGCAGTGGGCCAGGTGCTGGCGGTGGAACTCTGGTCGCAGCCCGGCCGCCCCTTCCCCGCGCATATTCGCGAAGTTTCCCCTGCCGCCGACCCGGCATCGCGCACCTTCGAGGCGCGGGTGGCCTTCGACAACGCCGAAGTGGGCGCGGAACTGGGCCAGAGCGCGCGGGTATTCGTCGACAGCGACGCGCCCCGCGGCGCCCTGTCCCTGCCCCTGTCCGCGGTCACCGCCGACGGCGGCCAGCCCTATGTGTGGGTGCTGGATCCGCTGCAGCAGACACTGCACAAGACAGAGGTAACCCTCGGCCCCTACGGCGAGGAGCAGGTGCCGGTGCTGGCGGGACTCGGGCCCGACGACTGGGTGGTGGCCGCCGGCACCCACCTGCTGCGGGAGGGCCAGCGGGTGCGGCCGGTGGATCGGATGAACCGCCCGATCGATCTCGACAGAACCTTTGCCCGGCAGGAATAAAAACCCGGAGTTCGAAACTGTCCTTGTAGGAGCGGCCCATGGCCGCGATTGGACTCTGCCGAAACCGCAGAATCTTACAACTTAACCACCATTGATCGCGGCCATGGGCCGCCCCGGCCGCTCCAGGCATTCACGGCGCCTTCGGCCCTACAAGCGAAGAAAAAACCTGTGCAACGCCCGCGGAACGCGGGCGAAAAATCGGAACAACCGCCATGCGTTTCAATCTCTCCGAATGGGCACTGAAGAACCGCCCGCTGGTGCTCTACGCCATGCTCGTGCTCGGGCTTATGGGCGCCATGTCCTATACCCAGCTGGGCCAGAGCGAGGACCCGCCCTTTACCTTCAAGGTGATGGTGGTCAACACCATCTGGCCCGGCGCCAGTGCCGAAGAAGTGTCGCGGCAGATCACCGAGCGCATCGAAAAGAAGCTGATGGAGACTGGAAACTACCAGCGCATCACCTCCTTCTCCCGCCCCGGCCAGTCCCAGGTATTGTTCGTCGCCCGCGACGATATGCACTCCAGCGAGATCCCCGATCTCTGGTACCAGGTGCGCAAAAAGGTCGGCGATATCCGCCACACACTGCCTCCGGATATCCGCGGTCCCTTCTTCAACGACGAGTTCGGCACCACCTTCGGCAATATCTACGCGCTGACCGGCTCCGGCTTCGACTACGCGCTGAAAAAGGATTACGCCGAGCGGCTGCAGCTGGCGCTGCAGCGGGTGAAGGACGTGGGCAAGGTGGAGCTGCTCGGCCTGCAGGACGAAAAAATCTGGGTGGAGATTTCCAACACCAAGCTCGCGTCCCTCGGCATCCCCATGTCCGCGGTGCAGGCAGCGCTGCAATCCCAGAACAGCGTGGCCGACGCCGGCTTCGTGGAAACCGCCAGCGACCGGGTGCGCATCCGCGTCAGCGGCCAGTTCCAGTCGGTGGAGGAAATCCGCCGCTTCCCGATCACAGCCTACGGCCGCACCCAGATGCTCGGCGATATCGCCGAAATCAAGCGCGGTTTCAGCGACCCGCCGCAGCCGCGCATGCGCTTTATGGGCGAGGACGCCATCGGCATCGCCGTATCCATGAAGGCCGGCGGCGATATTCTCGAGCTGGGAAAAAACCTCGACGCCACCTTTGCCGAGCTGCAGCAGGACCTGCCCCTGGGCCTGGAACTGCGCAAGGTGTCGGACCAGCCGGCAGCGGTGAAGCGCGGCGTGGGTGAATTCCTGCAGGTACTGGCGGAGGCGCTGGCGATAGTGCTGCTGGTGAGTTTCTTCTCTCTGGGTGCGCGCACCGGCCTGGTGGTTGCCCTGTCGATACCCCTGGTGCTGGCGATGACCTTCGCGCTGATGAACTATTTCAATATCGGCCTGCACAAGATCTCCCTCGGCGCCCTGGTGCTGGCGCTGGGACTGATGGTGGACGACGCCATCATCGCCGTGGAGATGATGGCGATCAAAATGGAGCAGGGCCTGTCCCGCCTCAAGGCGGCCGGCTTCGCCTGGACCAGCACCGCCTTCCCGATGCTGACCGGCACCCTGATCACCGCCGCCGGCTTCCTGCCCATCGCCACCGCCCAGTCCGGCACCGGCGAATACACCCGCTCGATTTTCCAGGTGGTGACACTTTCGCTGCTGGCCTCCTGGATCGCCGCGGTGGTCTTCGTGCCCTACCTGGGCGACAAACTGCTGCCGAACCTTGCGCGCCGCGACAGCGTAGGTGCCGTGCACGATCCCTACGACAAACCCTTCTACCGCCGCTTCCGCAGGCTGGTGCAGTGGTGCCTGCGCTATCGCAAGACGGTGATCGTTTTGACCCTGGCGATATTTGCCGGCTCGATCGCGCTCTTCCGCCAGGTGCCGCAGCAGTTCTTCCCCTCTTCCAGCCGCCTGGAACTGATGGTGGACCTGAAACTCGCCGAGGGAGCCTCACTGAAGTCCACTGAATACCAGGCCGAGCGCCTGGAAAACCTGCTGGCGCAGAACGAACTGGTGGACAATTATGTAGCCTATGTGGGCACCGGTTCACCGCGTTTCTATCTGCCCCTGGACCAGCAGCTGCCCGCGGCCAGCTTCGCCCAGTTCGTGGTGCTCACCCGCAGCGTGGAGGAGCGGGAGACAGTGCGCAGCTGGCTGATCGAAACCCTGCGCGAGGAATTCCCCACCCTGCGCTCGCGGGTATCGCGGCTGGAGAACGGCCCGCCGGTGGGCTACCCGGTGCAGTTCCGCGTGTCCGGCGAACACATTCCGCAAGTGCGGGAAATTGCCCGCGCCGTGGCGGAAAAGGTGCGCGCAAACCCGGCGGTGGCCAATGTGCACCTGGACTGGGAGGAGCCGAGCAAGTCGGTGCAGCTGGATATCGACCAGGCCCGCGCCCGCACCCTGGGCGTCGATTCCGCCAGCCTGTCGCGCGCGCTGCAGAGCTCACTGACCGGCATTCCCGTCAGCCAGTACCGCGAGGGCAACGAGCTGATCGACGTGCAGGTGCGCGGCGACGAACGCGAGCGCCACGCCCTCGGCCGGATAGGCAACCTGGCCGTACAGACCGACAGCGGCGACAGGGTGCCGCTGAACCAGGTAGCGACCCTGGAATACGGTTTCGAGGAGGGGGTCATCTGGCACCGCGATCGGCTGCCGACGGTGACGGTGCGCGCGGATATCTATGGCAAAGAACTGCCGGCGACGGTGGTCAACGAAGTCTGGCCGCGCCTCGCGGATATCCGCGCGCAGCTGCCGCCGGGCTATCTGCTCGAGATCGGCGGCAGCGTGGAGGAGTCCGCCCGCGGCCAGGACTCGGTCAACGCCGGCATGCCGCTGTTCGTGCTGGTGGTGATCACGCTGCTGATGCTGCAGCTGCGCAGCTTCTCCCTGTCCACGATGGTGTTCCTGACCGCGCCGCTGGGCATTATCGGCGTTACCCTGTTCCTGCTGCTGTTCGGCCAGCCGTTCGGCTTCGTGGCCATGCTCGGCACCATCGCCCTGGCGGGCATGATCATGCGCAACTCGGTCATCCTGGTGGACCAGATACAGCAGGATATCGGGCAGGGGCTGACGCCCTGGGACGCCATCGTCGAGTCCACGGTGCGCCGCTTCAGGCCCATTGTTCTGACCGCGCTGACCGCGGTGCTGGCGATGATCCCGCTCTCGCGCAGCGACTTCTTCGGCCCCATGGCGGTGGCTATCATGGGCGGGCTGATAGTGGCCACGGCACTGACGCTGCTGTTCCTGCCGGCGCTCTATGCGGCCTTCTTTCGAGTTAGAGAGGGGGGGCGAGAAGGGGAGATGGCGGAAGAGCGGCAGCCGGGCAGACTGGCCCGGGCCTTTGCGCAGCTGGGGGCGCTGCTGCTCGGAATCTGGCAATCGGTGAGCCGCAAACTGTCCCGTTCCACAGAATCGTAGGTTGGGCTCCACTGCAGGAGCCTGCTGTGACCGCCATGGATGGCGGAAATGCAGATTTTGCAGGAGCAAAAATCTGCCAGGCGAAAAGGATATGACTCCGTAGCCATTCGCCGGGCACATCCCTGTGCCCGGCCCTTCGGGCAACTTCGCTGCGTCAAATCGCTCCAGGCGATTTGATCGCCTGCAAGCAGGCTCCTACAAAAGCTACTGCGCGAGCAGGGCCATTAATTTATCCGGCCGGTCGCTGACCAGGCCGTCCAGGCCCAGGTCGATATAGCGCTGCATATCCCCCGGCTCGTTGACCGTCCAGGCGGACACATGCAGATCGAGCTTTCTCGCCGCGCGCATAAACCGCCGCGAGAAAACCGGGATGCCGTAGTAGCGCATCGGCAACTGCATCGCCTGGTAGGCGGGCCGCAGCAGTCTTTCCGCGTGCAGCAGTTGGGCGGCAAAGAACAGCATCGCATCCAGGGTGGCGGCGCCGGTGGCGACTTCCGGGCACAGGCGGCGAAACTCGTTGATCACCCCCTGGTGGAAGGAGGAGACGATCACCTGGCCGCGCTTTTCCGAGCGCCGCAGGCTTTCGCACATGGCCCGGGCCGCGCGCGGGCTCTTGTCCTTCAGCTCGATAATCATCGGCGTGTCCGGCAGGGCCACAAACACTTCGTCGATGGTGGCGATGCGCAGCGGCTGGCCCCGGTAGGGATAAGTCTCGCCGTCAGGGCTCCAGTTGTGGGCCATATTCAGTTGGCGCAGTTCCTCCAGCGTCTTGTCCGCGACGGCGCCCTCACCGTCGGTGGTGCGCTCAAGCCGCGAATCGTGCATCAGCACCAGGTGGCCGTCGGCGGTGAGGTTCACATCGATTTCCAGCGCGTCCACCCCCAGCTCGACCATCTTCTGCAGGTAGAAAAGCGTATTTCCCGGGTAGAGGCCGTTGCCGGCCTCGTCGCCGTGGGCGATGACCAGTGGACGATCTTTTTGAGGCAGGTTGAGCAATGATGGGGGCGCGGGCCGCGACCTGGCGTAGAGCCAGAGTATGATTAACAGTACGCAGAAGAGTGAAGGCCAGAACATCGATCACCCAAAAGTATTCAGTTGCCCTTGTAGGAGCGGCCGTTGGCCGCGATCGAATTCCAGAGGGGTTTGATGGATCGATCGCGGCCAACGGCGGGTGGCCGCCCCGCCGTTCCTACAGCGAATATTTCAATGGTCAGTTAGGGAAGGATTTTTTCCAGCCGTTCCAGATCGTTGACCACCCGCCAGCTGCCCCCACTCTGCTCCACCTTGCCCTGCCACTCCTGCAGCCGCCCCAGGTATTCTGTGGGATCGATATTGTCGCTGCGCAGCTTGGTCACGTTCAGGGCCACCAGGCTGAAGCCCTCCAGCGCCAGTGGCACGTCGCGGTTGTAGCCCTCCTTGATCTCCTCCTTCAGGTCGGAAAAGATCAGGATGGTCTTGCGCCCCGGCTGTTTCTCATTCAGAAACTCCACCGCCTGCAGCAGGCCTCCGGTGATATCCGTATAGGCCGCCGGCTGTGTTTCATCGACAAACTGCTGTATCGCCTGCTGAAAGGCCTGCTTCTGCCTGTTGGTCACGCTGGGGCGGTCGTCGAAGGTGACCTTGGCCTTGATATTCTTCTCGCTGAAGCTGCCGGTATTGATGCTGGCCACCGCAAAGGTGTCGCCGGGATTCATTTTCGCCAATGTGTAATTGATCACCTGCTGCGCCTTGTCCAGCTCCTTCGTATAGGTGCCGGAGGTGTCGATCAGCATATAGACGCCCTGGTTGCGCGCCACCGGCTCGCCGCAGGCGGCCAGCAGCAGGATACTCAGGATTGCGATTATTCTTTTCATCAGGCTTTCTCCGCGGCTGCCGTGTCGGCCGATCCGGCCCGCCAGCTGAAATACAGATTCTCCAGCCACAGCGGCAGGAAAATTACGATATCGTAGAGGCGCACCAGCAGGGAACCGGTGCGCAATGCCGCGGTGCCGAGCAGGCGCAGCACCACGGACAGGATGCGCAGGGTGAAGGTGGTCAGCAGGCCGATCACCGTGCGCGCGGAGGCGATAAAGTTCTCCAATGGAATGGCGACAAAGGTGAGCGCAAACGGCAGTATAAAGCCCATGCCCATCTGCGCCGCCGTGGTGATCCAGTAGACACCGCTGGTGGCCGCCTCCACCTCACCGCCGCGCAATTGGGCGCTGACCGCCAGGTCCTCCTGCATCAATATCTCGCGCATAAAGGCCAGGCCGGCCTCCACCGAGGCGAGGAAGAACAGCAGCACGAAAGCCGCCCACATCATGCGCATGCGCAGCTTGTCGTTCAGGGCGCTGATCACCGGGAATAGCCGCGTAATGCGCAGGCACTCCATCACGAACAGGCCCATGGTGATCTCCACCAGGATAATCACCAGCGCGGAGATGTCCGCCACCTTGAAGTTGCCGATATAGCTGGTGCCGCCGACCATCTCGGTCATCGGTCGCGCGATCAGGTGGAAATTGATCAGGGCCCCGCCGACGGCGATCGCCAGCACGAAGGCGGCGATAAAGAACTGGCTCAGGGAGGAGGAGGACAGCATGCGCAGGGCGCGGTCGCTGCCCTGTACGATCTCCTCGTAGCGCTCCATATGGCCGTCCACCGCCTTGGCGCGGCGGATCACCGAGTCGACGCTCTTGTTGACCCGCCCCAGGGTGGAGAGCATGGAGCGCCAGTTGGGCATCATGCGCTTCAGCAGCTGGTGGCGCTCGCGGGCGGACTCCCGGTAGGCCTCCAGGGCCTTGGCCTCCGCCTTGCGCATCGAGTGGTGGATGGTCTCCAGCACGTCGCCCACCACCGGGTCGCTCTTGGCGGGGATTTCCGCCACCGCCTTGATCGCCTTGGCCCAGTTGGTGGGCTCCGGCGGCACCTCGGCGCTGCGCACATAGTCCTCGTCGATGGCGGTCAGCTGCTCGCACAGCTTGCGGTGCAGGGCCGGGTACTGCGCCAGCTCCTTCTTCATCGTGGCTTCGATGCGGTCGAACTCCCGCTCCACATGGCGCTCCGCCGCCTCGCGCCCGACGGCCAGCAGCACCTCGCGGTTGCGCTCCTGCAGCCGCTGCTCGGCGCCGGCCACCGCATTGGCGCCCAGGCGCAGGGACTGGTGAAAGAAGCGCGCCAGGGAAAAGATGCCCTGGTGCACCGGTCTGCGCGCGACAAACAATGCCACCAGCGCCAGCAGGAACCACAGCCAGAGCGGCAGGCTATGCAGAAGTTCTGTCATTGTTTTCTCCTCGTAGCCAGACGGCGGTTATCTCCAACAATCCTAACAGGACAGGGTCGCACAATCGCCCACTAAATCCCAAGCGCTCAAAAAACAACCACCTCAAAGCGAAACTACAGATGGAAGAAAAGTAGAGCTCGAAGGGATGGACCCAATCCGGCGACCAAAGGTTTCACCCTGAACCCTCTGACCGTCGGATTGCCCCAAAAGAGAAGCTATCGGAAAGGCGGGAGAACCCGCGCAAACTACTTCACAACGGTTATCGTCACCCGGTCGGTCGAGATTTCGCCCAGATTATCGGTGACCGAAAGTTCGAAGACCAACTCTGCCTGCTTCAGGGACTTCAGCTTGGGCGCGGTAAAGGTAGCGATGGCCGTATCGACACCGGCCAACACAACGCCGGGACCGGACAGCTGGGCCCAGCGGTAGCTGGAGATGCTGCCATCAATGTCCGTCGACTCGGAGCCATTGAGTTCGACGACACTCTGCTGCCTGACTGTCTGCGCAACACCGGCGACGGCGACCGGAGCCTCATTCGCCTCGACGATGACATTGACGGTATCCCTTCCCGTCAGGCCGTCGTCATCCACCACTTCGAGTTCGAACACCAATACGATGTCCAATCCATTGGCGTTCACTGGGGCCACGAAACTGGCGGAACTACCCGACGTGTTCACCAGCTCCACTGGCGTGCCGGAGACCTGGGTCCAGCGGTGCTCGACAATACTGCCATCGCTGTCCCATGACCGGCCCCCATCGAGCAGAACCGAAGCGCCCGCGTGTACAGACTGGTCCTCACCGGCAATGGCGACGGGGGCCGCCGCACCTTCGACAATAACCGACACCCGGTCCGTCGCCCGCAAGCCTCCGTTGTCCTCAACCTCGAGTTCGAACTCCAGGATCTCTTTTACCGGGCCACTGATATCCGGGGCGACAAAGGTCGCGTAGCCTTCCGGGGAATACTCGAGGTTGACCACTGTTCCGGAAACCTGACGCCAGCGATAGCCGACAATACTGCCGTCACTGTCGGAGGACTGGCTGCCGTCCAACATCACCGCCGCACCGGTATCCACCTTCTGGTCGGCACCGGCATCGGCGAAGGGCGCCAGGATTTCCGGGGACAGTATACTTAACTCTCAAATTCTAACTGAGCATTATTAGTTTTGCTGCCCCGCTTCGGGCCCGGCTTTTGTCGGCGCAGTACGCGGCCCAATCGTCGTTCAGCTTTGGCTATGAAACTGCTCGTGCCGAGCGGACGGCCTGTCTGTGTATGCCGGCGGATTTCCTCAGCCCGATCAGCGTCGCCGGAAGACCAGAATGCAGGCCAGTCTTGTATCATGCTGTTCAGCGGTTCCCGTTGCGTCAATCTGTCCACCGTCGCCCCAGAACGCGCTCGGGCGCTGGACCAAGGCCAATCCTGTGGATCTACAACCAACTTGGCTTTAACGGGATTGAGCTCAACATAGCGGACCGTAGCCAGCAAGTAGGGCTCATCCATCGGAAAGGAATGAAAGCGCTCCTGCCAAAGATGCCCCCGCCAACCTTCGCGGAAATTTATCCGCCTTGTATAGCGACGATGCGTTTCGGAAACAGTCGCGCGCAACGAGACTGTAAATTAAATTGTGTAACTGCTCATGCCCCCGTACTCTGCACCGGAGGATACCATGAGCAGAACAATGGACAACAAAGATCTCGAACAGCAACTCCAGGCTCA
>NZ_JCBAJA010000039.1:0-44908 GCF_059834885.1 Microbulbifer sp. SE14
CAGAACTGGAACCTGACGCTATCACAGCTGACGATCCACTTCCCGGACCGCCTGGAGAAATACATCAGCCTGTGAGGCTATTTGGCTGACACAGAGTTTTGAACACCCTCCCGTAGGCAGAGAGACCTAGCCCTAAGAGGCCATATGTAACTTTCCAGTATTTGGCTGAATTTTTTTGAGTTCGTTTTAACTCGACCCTGACCTGTTCAGCTTGTTCTCGCAATTCTAGAATTTGTTCTTTAGGTGACTTTCCACTTAATTCAGATGCGGACATTATCTGGAACATCTTCTCTCTGAATAGAGGTAATGCCCCACTGGCCTCTTCTCTCAATTCTAAGACTTGCGCTGGGCTTAAAGAGCTTACCCAAGGTATGGAGAACTCTCTTTCGCTATCTAATAATTGCAGCGAAGACCGATTCATGAACCGCCCCTCGTTTTGTAATAGACCAGCCAAACCTATTTTTGAGTTAGAAATCACTGCGCCGCCAGTGAACGAAGCTTCGCGAGCAGTCCAGAAGATTGACCTAATTTGTTCTTCAGTCCATGATCGTACAAAATCCATTTTCTTGGGTTTCTTTTTGTCAAATCCCCTAAGCTTGATTGAAGGATATACACACGACCCGACATCTGCGACAAATCCGTCAGCGGTTTTCTTGATGTCAAACTCTGACTTAAATTCCTCTGCTACAACTTCTGTCGTTGCCGAAATTTGGGAATAGAATCCCTCCATACAAGAGGAGCAAGCAAATATCCAGGGAGTTCTAAACTTGATAATTCCATTCGCAATCAAAGGATATAATATGAATAGAACCATTAAATCTTCAAGAATATAATCTAACTTATCATTTGTGGGCCGACCGAAATCAATAAATTTCTCGGTCAGAAGATCTGTCATCCAAACACGATCGGATATTAGCCCCATGCTTCGTGATATTCTTTCTGCCGTTGCAACCCTGCAAGGAAGTTCCTCACAGCCAGCACCAGTTAATAAATCCATCGCACCATGAAGATGAACTTCAAAGTTATTGTATGAATCTATCTCTCTGCCGTGTTCAGCTTGATAATAGAAATAGCCCTCGGATTGATCCCTAAGTTCTTTCAGCATCCCTTTTAGTGTTTTACGCATTTCCGACCACGATCTCTTCCCTACCAGCTCCTGATGTAACATTATCAATGCTGGCGGGACATGAGACATTTCTTCAATCATGGTCGTTCTCTCGAGTTCTGACACTTAGCAGGCTGTTGAAATCCGGCTTTAAAAAACCGGATTTTTAGGCCGGCGACCAAAAATCAGCCATTTTCTTTGGAGATTTCGCTCATTGAGAGCGATTTGAACTGGAAATGGCGAGGGACTCCCCGTCAATTCCATCTACCAGGCACACTGCGCCTGTAAATTCCTCATTCGCGTTAAATTCCAGCCAATCATCGTCATCTGAAAGATGGCATTGACTCGGGCAAGACCTCGCACCTTGACCTGTCGATACAGGCCTACCGTCTTGCCCCATCCGAAGGGTTCTTCGCCCCGCTTGCGCTTTTGTTGGCTGATCTCGTAACCCGGGTGACGTGTGGTGCGACTATCGATGGCGGAACCTCCTGTGCGTTCTGTATTCTGCGCGACATGCGGTGTGATCCGCATACCTTTACATTGGTCTACAAAGTCTCTGGTATCGTAATTCTTGTCGGCACCCACCGTTTTCCGGTGCTCCCCCGGAAGTTCCGCCAGTATGTCGATAGCCGTTTCTCGTTCGCCGTAGCCATTGGCCAAGCTGACTCTGGCGTTGACGACAAGGCCGTTGCGATTCTCTATCACCGAGTGGCCGAGATAGGCCAGCTTGGCCTCGCTGTTTTTGGACTTTCGATAATTCCTTGCGTCCGGATCGGTTTTCGATTCATGGGTCTTGTTGCTACGCTTCTCGCCGTGAAAGTTCCTTTCGGCGTTGCGACCGCCGCCGCCGTTATCGTCGTCCTCTTGATCTTTGAGGCGGAAGCTCTTCTGTGAGGCCCAAGCCTGAATAAGGGTGCCATCGACACTGAAGTGATCGACGCTAAGCAGATTATTCTTGTGCGCCATCTCAACCACTTCCGCGAAGAGTTGGGGGATGATGTCATGCTCCAGAAGGCGATCCCGATTCTTGCTGAAGGTAGAGTGATCCCAGACGGGATCATCGATACTGAGCCCGGTAAACCACCGAAACAGCAGGTTGTAATGCATTTGCTCCATCAGTTGTCGCTCACTGCGAATACTGTAGAGTATTTGCAGAAGCTGTGCTCGAAGCAGCCGCTCCGGCGGGATCGATTCCCGGCCACCCTCGGCGTAGGCGCTATCGAACAGCCAGTTGATGCGATGCATGGCTTCGTTAAACAGCTTGCGCAAATCACGCAATGGGTGGTCTTTCGGCACAAAAGTATCGAGGTGAACGGTAGAGAACAGGTTCTCATGAGTAATGTCAGCACCGCGCATTGTTGTACTGTCCCGAAATTTATGGATACGGTATTCTACCAAGCCCCTGCTGTTATGCGGGGGATTTTCAACAGCCTGCTAGTAACGAGGCTGTAGAAAAACTCCAGCCTCTTCTCTCTGGTTATATTTCATCCAGAAAATCGCGCTCCTACGTGAATTCTGGACTTGTTTTGCATGGCGAAAGGCATTTCAGGGCGTTCTCCGCACGAAAAACTTATCTACTCTAGAATCGCTCGAGTTTTTCTACAGCCTGAACGCCGCCAACACGCGCAGCTTTGTAGTGGAGGCGAAGTCGCAACGGAAAAGCTGTCGCTGTGCTTGGCCTTGTTAGCTGACTGGCTCAAGTTGCAGCCCCTCTTGATATTGTAATTTTGGAATTTCTCTCACGTCTAAATTGCCATTTGCAAATTTCTTTAACTTAGCATCATGGCTATATAGGACTTCCGCATTGCGGGTAATTGCGGTTGCGACAATCATGCAGTCTGCTTTCAACTCCTGCCTAGTTGCTTGCATTTCCGACTGCAGTTTAGCGACAAGGCCAGAGTCTTGCTTTTCTCGCCATAAGCGAGCAAACAGCGCCGCAGCCTTTGCATCATAGGAGGGCAGATCAAAACCACTTTCCAATAAATTAACAACCATCGCATGGTGATCTGGCTCAATGGCAGTAAGCAACTCGCCAACCACTATAGAAGGAACCATTATCGTAGTTTTATTTGATCTACACCATTCGATAAAAGCCTTGGTTCGATGGATCATAATTTCCTGACCATCTTCAGAACGCTCTCTTATGCCCCAAATGAGAATATGAGTATCTACACATACCAACTTCATTATTCATCACCTCCGCCGTTACGAAGGCGAGAAACAAAATCCGGTACATTTTTAATGCCGGAAAAAGCATCTCCGACCATACCTGAAAGCTCTCCCAGTACTTTCTCCGGGTCTGCATTTGGGAATTCCTTTACTGTATGAATTTTAAACTCATCAAGCTCAAGTGTTTTGGATTCCCATTTGGCAGTTCCTTCGAACTTTGCCAAAGAATAAAGCTTATGTCCTAATTCCTTTGCAATATTCTCAGGTACTTCACAATACAAAGTGCTACCATCCATTAGCTCTATCATTGCCTTCGGAGTCTTGCCTCCGACTCGTATTACTTTCCCTAAAATTTCAGTTTGGCCAAATATATATGACGGGGAAGGTATTTCAGTACTTGGTGAAATTATCGTAATTTCACTATTTTCACTTGAACCAATGATTGCATCACAAGAATGACGCTTAGAGAACGATGAGACAATTTTTAGAGAATTCATGCTTTGAGGTGTAAGAGCATTAAACTCTTTTCGCTCTACCGCCTCTACAGCAGAAACAAACGCAGAAACTACCGCAGCAGCGAATGTGGTTTTGAATTTTAGGCCAATACTTTCGTCCTCAATGGCATAGAACCCAACAATTATGTCCTCTCTATTTAATTCAGGATTCTGTTTTAATGCCTCAGCGACTGCCATATCCTCGATTGATTCGAGGATTTCTGCAATCTCTTTTGAGCGCACGAAGCCCGGCTTAATGCCTTCACCTCTAAGCCTTATTTTTAACTCTTCATCCATAACGAATCTCGATGTGTGTATTCAGCTAACGTCTGTTGTACGGGACCGAAAAGGCGAAGCCTTTTGGAGTCCCGTGCCCACATTTGTTTAGCTCATTTTACAAGACTGAATCCATCCAACGACATCATAGTAATCCTTTAGATCCATAGACCACTCAGTAGTAGACGGCTTTGACGCAAACTCTTTAGCGTCACGTGTGAAGTATGAGGTTGTAGCCAAAATTGATTTGTTGGCCCCTTCTTGCATCTGAACCCCATATAAAGCTCTGACTAAATCGATTCTAACCGGATTTTTTTCCGCGTAGCGCTTGCACTCGATTAAATATTTTGATCTCACACCAAGATCAGATCTCACCGCAATAATGTCCCTGCCACCATCTCTCGTGTGTTTTGTCAGCTCTACAACAAACCCATTGCGAGAAAATATCTCAGCAATCAACTCTTCAAAGGCCCTTGGATCCATCCCATAGAGTAACTTAGGGTTTCTCGATAGAGCGTCTATAACTGCTTCTGCACAGAATCCAAGACTGGTTGTAATTATTTCTTTGTCTGGGAGATATAATTGAGATTCTTCTTCAAACGAATATAGCTGCTCATCAAAAAAGAGCTTATCAATCCCGAAGCCTGTGACAAGATCGCCCCCAGCAATCGTAATCTCATAATCTACAGGTGCACCAATTGGGTATGCAGATCCTTCGCACTCTATTGTCACATCACCATCACAGTTAGGGCACCTATATTCTTGACACCCATAATAGAATTCTTCAAAACCCATACTCCTTTCTACAGAACTCGTTGGTCCTACATCTATGTCACTCCCGGAAACGTAGAAATAGCTGTGACAATGCGCGCATTCTATTTTTGCCTCACCATCAATGCAAATCATTACGCTTCCTTAAAGCTAGCAGTTTATTCATAGGCGTGTGCAAATATACACACAGTGTCTATATACGGACATGTCTATATCTAGCCACAAGTGTCCAAATATAGACACTTTACACTTCAATCCGAACTCACACCGCCCCAACCGAATCTCCCAGCCATCAGCGGGAGGATAGCTCACGCACAAAACCCATAATCGGCAGCGGGCCTATCTGGTACCTTTGTTCAATACGATTACGGAGATATTGCCTCACTTTCCCCAACTGGTTTGACACTACACTCCGCCTTCACAATCGGGGGGCACACCACCACCCTATTCCGCCCCTCCTGCTTGGCCCGATACAGCGCCGCATCCGCGGCCTCGAACAGCTGCACCGCCGCACCGAAGTTGCCTTTTTCAAAACTGGCCACGCCGATACTGGTGGTCAGCGACATACCGTCCAGCTCCAGCTCCGCCACCCTGAGTACCAGCCGCTCCGCCAGCACCGCGGCCTGTTCGCCACTGGTGCGCGGCAGCAGTATCGCGAACTCCTCGCCGCCGTAGCGGCAGGCCAGGACCGGTTTGCGCACCTTTCTGCGGATCAGCTGGCCGACGGCGCGGATGGCCTGGTCGCCGCGGCGGTGGCCGTAGCGGTCGTTGATCTCCTTGAAGTGGTCCAGATCGAGCACCAGCAGCGACAGGGGCGTGCCGGAACGGGCGGCGAAGTTGAATTCCCGCGGCAGCTGTTCGTCGAAGTAGCGGCGGTTGTAGAGGCGGGAGAGCTCGTCGGTGTAGCCGCGCTTCTGGATCTCGCTGACCCGCGCGCCCAGCGCCAGGGACAGCAGCACCATCTCCACCAGCGCCCCTACCTGGAAGGCGTTCTGGGTCAGGCCGTTGTGGGGCAGCAGGCCGAAGGCCTTGAGCAGGTAGACGATCACGCTGGCCAGCAGCGCGACCCAGCCGACCATAAAGTAGCGCGCCGAAATCGAGCCCCGCAACAGGCTGATGGTGCCGAGCGCGAGCAGTACCACGCAGAGGACCAGGGTGAGGACCGCGAAGATCAGGATCATCGGACGGTAACTGAAGAAGGGGGCCACCAGCGTCAGGGGTATCAGGGAGTACATCAGCGTGCGCGCGACCCAGTCGGTGCGCGGCGCCAGTTGCCGGCCGGCGCAGACCTCGCGGGCGAACTGGGTGCCGAAGATGGTGGACAGCCCCAATAGTATCACCAGGCTCTCGTTGGCCAGCCAGGGGTTGCCGGGCCACAGGAACTGGAAGGAGATGCCGTTGTGAACGCTGAAATAGAGGCCGTAACTGAGCGCATAGCCCATGTAGTAGACATAGGCACTGTCGCGCACGGCGATAAACAGGAACAGGTTGTAGATCACCAGCACCAGGAAGCCGCCGTAGTAGATGCCCAGCAGCAGCTGCTCCAGGCTCAGCCGCGGCAGGAAGGCGGTCTCGCTGCTGACGGACAGGCCGATATTGAGCGAGCCCTGGGTGGCGTAGCGCAGGTAGAAGGTGCGCTCGCTCCGGGCGGGCAGGGTCACCGGGAAGACGAAATCCCGCAGCGCCAGGCCGCGACTGTCAAACGGCAGCCGGTCGCCGGTGGCCCGCCTGTGCCATTGGCCGCTATCGTCCTGTGCCCAGAAATCCAGGTGGTCGATCAGCAGGTAGTCCTGGCGGATGACCAGCGGCAGCGGCCGATCGCCGGGGTTGCGCAGGGTGAAGGCCGCCCAGTAGGCGGAGCGGCTGAAGCCGAAGTTGGCGGAGGACCGGGTCCAGGGCTGCAGTTGCGCCTGATACTCGGGCGTCTGCAGCTGTTCGAATTCCAGCTGGCCGGAAGGATCTTCCAGCAGGCGCAGGTAGGGGGTCAGGGATGTGGGTTGCAGGTCGGGGCTGACCGTGAGCGCAGACGCCTGGGCGCCGCCAGCCAGGCAGAGCAGCAGAAGCCCCCAGAAGGTGTAAGCCAGTTTCATCCCTAAAAGCCCGTATCACCGTTTTGTCATTGTCTCTGCAGGCTCCGCTTCCCTGCACGGCGCGCATAATGGCGATGTTATCACACTAGAAACGCCAAATACGTACCAATTTTGGAGAGCGATACCGGGACATCGCTCCGTCAGAAAACCTGTCTTACGAGCAATTAATGCCTTTTCATAGGCTTACCTCATGCTGGCAGATTACCCTGTTAAGAATGGCTGTTTAGGAGGGAGAAGTCTTCCTGTCGGAGCCTGCTCGCAGGCGAACAAGGACGGCGTTCCGTAGCCATTCGCCTGCAAACAGGCTCCTACAGGGGCGGCTTAAACCGTCAGGTCACATGACATTGACCAGGACACATGCTTAACCGACCATACCAAAGCGATTGACACTGGAGGACCAATGATCCGCCCCGCAACCACCCGCGATGCCCCGCAAATCGCCGATATTTACAATCACTATGTCCGCGAGACGGTGATTACATTTGAGGAGGAGGCGGTTTCTCCCCAGGAGATGGCCAGCCGAATGGAGGACAACCTCACTTCCGGACTGCCCTGGCTGGTCGCCGAGGATGCGGGAGCCATTGTTGGCTATGCCTACGCCACAAAGTGGAAAGGTCGCTGCGCCTACCGCTACTCCGTGGAGTCCACCATTTATCTACGTAGCGCGTCAAAGTCCCGGGGCTGGGGCTCCAGGCTGTACGAGGCACTGTTTGCAGGGCTGGAAAACCGTTCCATTCACTCGGTCATAAGCGGCATAGCCCTGCCCAACGAGGCCAGCATAGCCCTGCATGAAAAGTTTGGTATGGAGAAGGTCGCCCACTTCAGGGAGGTTGGCTTCAAGTTTGATCGATGGATAGACGTTGGCTACTGGCAACGCACACTCGGCAACCAATCCTGAATATCCAAGCTCTGCTTGGCCCGACAACACGGCAAAGGCCGAAAACCATGAAATACTTGATTTATCTGTTGCTCTGCGCAGCCACTGCCGCCGACGCAGCTGAAACCAATGACTCGGTTATACGGGTATCCACCTCCCCCTGCCTGGGCGCCTGCCCGGTATACACCTTCTACCTGCGTTCCGACGGGCACTACCTGTTCGACGGAAAGCAGCATACGAAATCAGACAAAGTGGTCACCGGCACCGTATCGCCGGACAGTTTCAGGCAGCTGGTGGAACTGATGCAGAAGAACGGCTTTGCCGGTTTTGAAGACCAGTACGGCTGGGGCAACAAAGGGGCCTGCAAGGAGCTGAGGACGGACCACCCATCCGTCAGGATAAAAATCCAGTCCCCCGAATTGAACAAGGAAGTGGATCATTACACCGGCTGTATCGGCTTCGCGCGGGAGGCGCAGCTGGTGGAGATAGAAGAAGCTATCGGCGCGTTGCTGGCCAGTGAGGGGGTGTTAAAACCATAAGTGGAACCTTGTCACGGAAGCACCCGCGTTAAGCCTGTCCTCCCTTGTAGGATGGGCAAAGGAGCGTAGCGACGTGCCCATCTTCCGCGGCGTTGATGGGCACGAGCCCGCCATGGATGGCGGGGATGCCGAAAACGCACGGACGCAGTTTTCGGCCTGCGCTTTGCCCATCCTACGAAAATCACTGTGCGCGACTTAACTTAGTGCCATTAAGCCGATACTTCTTCCCTTCTCTCCCTGAACCCGGCGCTCACATCCTTGTCTTTCTTCAGCGGAGCAACTGCCACCCGATTCCGTCCCTCCTCCTTGGCCCGATAGAGCGCCGCATCCGCGGCCTCAAACAGCTGCACCGCCGTACTGAAGCTACCGTCTTCGAAACTGGCCACTCCAATGCTGATTGTCAGCGGCATCCGATGGAAATCCAGTTCGGCCACCACGCGCACCAGACGCTCCGCCAGCACAGCCGCCTGCTCCCCTGTTGTGCGCGGCAGCAGCAGTACGAACTCCTCGCCGCCATAGCGGCAGGCCAGTGCCGGCTTCCGTGTGTATTTCTCGATCAGCTGCCCCACAGCGCGGATAGCCAAGTCGCCCTGGCGGTGGCCGTAACGATCATTGATGGCTTTGAAGTGGTCCAGGTCGAGCACCAGCAACGACAGCGAGGTACCCGAACGCTTCGCCAGATCGAATTCCCGTGGCAGCTGCCCGTCGAAAAAACGGCGATTGTAGAGGCGCGAGAGCTCATCAGTGTACCCCAGTTTATGGATTTCCCGCACCCTGGCACCGAGCGCCAGTGACAGCAACACCATCTCGACCAACGCCCCTACCTGGAAGGCGTTGTGGGTAAAGCCGTTGTGCGGCAGCCAGCCAAAGGTTTTGAGCATAAAGATAATGACACTGCTCAACACCGTGGCCCAGCCCACCACCAGGTAGCGCGCCGAAACCGAGCCCCGCAGCAGGCTGATGGTGCCCATGACCAGCACGATCACGCAGCCCACCAGGGTGAGCATCGAGAAAACCGGGATCATCAGGCGATAGCTGGCAAAGGGGGCAATAGCGGTCAGCGATATCATGAGGTACTGCAGCAGCCGCAGCAGCCCGTCCGTGCGCGGCGCCAGCTGCGGTCCGGAACAGACTTCGCGCACGAACAGAATGCCAAAAATCACCGACAGGCCGAGCAGTACCAACAGGCTGTGGTTGGCGAGCCAGGGATTGCCGGGCCAGACAAACTGGAAGGATACGCCGTTGTGCACGCCGAAATAGAGGCCATAGCTGATCGCATAGCACATGTAGTAGACATAGGCCCTGTCCCGCACCGCCATAAACAGGAAGAAGTTGTAGAACACCAGCACCACGAAGCCGCCGTAGTAGATCCCCAGCAGCAGCTGCTCGACATTCAGTTGCGGCAGGAATGCCGTGTCGCTGCTGACGGACAGGCCGATATTGAGGGAGCCCTGGCTGGCGTAGCGCAGGTAGTAGGTGTGCTGGCTTTGCGCTGGCAATTCAACGGGAAATACAAAATCGCGTAGCGCCACAGGGCGGCTGTCGAATGGAAGCCTGTCGCCGGTGGAAAGTTGTCGCCACTTCCCGCTCTCGTCCTGCGCCCAGAAATCCAGGTGATCGATCAGCGGATAGTCCTGCCTTATCAGCAGGGACAGCGGCCTGTCGGTGGGGTTGCGCAGCGTAAAAGCCACCCAGTAGGCGGATCGGGTAAAACCGAAGTTGGCCGAACCTTTGTTCCGGGGCTGCAGCTGCGCCTGGTATTCGGGCGTCAGCAACTGCTCGAATTTCAGTTCACCCGTGGGGTCTTCAAGCAGGCGCAGGACCGGCGTCAGCGTTGTCGGCTGCAGATCCGGTGTGACCTCCAGTGTATCCGCACGAGCCCCGCCAAACAGGCAGAGCAGCAGAAGCCCCCGGAAGATATAAGCCAGTTTCATCCCTAAAAACCTGATTCATCGTTATGGGTACCTCTAAAAATTCAGTTCTCGTCACCCCCGCGAAGATGGGGGGCCAGTAGCCACGGAGCTTCTGGATTCCCGCGTTAGCTTCGCTGCTCTGGCGAGTCGCGGGAATGACGATTTTTAGAAGTGCCTGTATATCATTATTTGTCCGGGCCCGGTATCCGGGCTCGGCACTCAATGACCACGATGGTATCACAGGGTGGCGAGGGGGCGTCTTTGATGGCCGCCACGGCGGCTTACCGGTTCAGGGCCACCACCAATACCGATTTGGCCGGCACATCCAGTGTCAGCAAACCGGTCTCCGCCTCGGCGCTGTAGCCGGCGGGCTTGACCGCCTGGGGCTTGTCGAAGGTGTTGCGCGCGTCCATGGCTCCGGCGGTCAGCAGCTGCCCTTCCGCCTCGGTCACTTCCGCACCCTTCACTTTCACCGATACCTGCTGCGCGGTCTTCGGGTCCAGGTTTACCAGGGACAGGTACAGCTTGCCGTCTTTGCCGCGGGCGGCGGAGGCGCTGATGGCGGGGACGGTCTTGTCGCCCAGCTGGTAGCTGCGCGGGTTGCCGATTTCCAGCGGCAGGGATGTGGCATCCTGGAAGACCTTGTACATGCCGTAGACATGATAGGTGGGGGTCAGGACCATTTTTTCCTTGTCGGTGAGGATCATCGCCTGCAGTACGTTCACCATCTGCGCGATATTGGTCATGCGCACCCGCTCGGCGTGCTCGTGGAAGATATTGAAGTTGAGGGCGGCCACCACCGCGTCGCGCAGAGTGTTCTGCTGGTAGAGGAAGCCGGGTTCCCTGCCCTCTTCCGGGTTGTACCAGGTGCCCCACTCGTCCACGTAGAAACCGAGCTTCTTCTCCGGGTCGTTCTTGTCCAGCACTTTTTCATTCTTGCGGATGAATTCGTCCATGCGCAGCGTCTGCCACAAGGTGGAGATCCACTGGTCCTCGCCGAAGCCGGTGGCATCGCCCTTGTCGTTCCACTCGCCCGTGGGCAGTGTGTAGTAGTGGTGGCTGATACCGTCGATATTCCGCTTGATGTTCGCGCTCAGCACCTCGGTCCAGTCGGTGCGCACGTCGGAGCCGCCACTGGCGACGAATTTGGGCTTGGCGCCGTGGGGCGTTTTCAGGAAGGTGGCGAAGTGGTTGTAGAGGTCGGCGTAGTACTCAGGGCGCATATGGCCACCGCAGCCCCAGGCCTCGTTGCCGACACCGAAGTAGGCGACCTTCCACGGCTTGTCGCGGCCGTTCTGGCGGCGCTCCTCCACCACCACGGAATTGCTGTCGCCGGTCATGTATTCCAGCCACTCGGCCATTTCCCGCGGACTGCCGGTACCCAGGTTGCCGTTCACATAGGCCTCGGCGCCGAGCAGTTCCACCAGTTCGAAGAATTCGTGGGTGCCGAAGGCGTTGTCCTCGGGCACGCCGCCCCAGTGGGTGTTGACCCGCACCGGGCGCTTGTCCCGCGGGCCTATGCCGTCGCGCCAGTGGTATTCATCGGCGAAGCAGCCGCCGGGCCAGCGCACCAGCGGCACCTGGATTTCCCGCAGCGCCTCGATCACATCGGTGCGGAAGCCGCGGGTGTTTTCGATTTCGGAGTCCTCGCCGACCCAGATGCCCTCGTAGATGCCGCGGCCCAGGTGTTCGGCGAACTGGCCGTAGATATCGCGGTGAATGGTCGCACCGGGTTTGGTGCTGTCGATCTCGATGCTGGTGATGCCGTCGGCGGCGAAGGCCGAGGCCGAGAGGCTGCAGGCGGCGGCCGCCAGCCATTTTTTGGGAGCCCGCCATTTTTGTGAAGATAGTTTCATGGGTTTTCTCTCTGTGTTGATTATTGATTCCTGCCCCCTCTCCCAAGGGAGAGAGGGGGCTGTTGGGGGTACTGCAAAAAAAAGGTGGTATACATCGACGATGTAACCACCCAAGCCCGATAGAAACAGGCGCGCAACAACAAACTTGATTCTGGTGGCTTTGGTACTGCCCTATTTAATCGTCCCGGCACAATGTCGTCATACCGGCGCAGTCCGGTATCCAGTTTGGTGGCACCTGGATTCCGGCCTGCGCCGGGATGACGATATGCCCTGTAGGAGCGGCCGTTGGCCGCGATCGGGCTTTGGGATTTTTCCACCATCGATCGCGGCCAACCGCCGCTCCTACATGGGGAATTCCCTTAATTCTCTTAACCCCTCGCGGGAATTCTGCGCAGCTGGAACTTCTGGCAGTCGCTATCTGCCCAGGGTGCCTGGGCCAGTTCAGTGCCTTCGGCCAGGCCGCAGTGGGCCAGGTCCAGGCTGAGCTTGCTCTCCCGGTTGAGGATGCGCAGGCTGCCGTCGGCCAGCGGCTCCAGGCGCCACTGGCTGCCGGGGCTGTCGCAGCTGCCGGGAATCGCTGCGGCACCGGGCACCACGGCGTTGTTCTCGATCGTCATACACTGGCCGCCGGCGGCAATGTGGAGGAAACCGGCTTCGCCGCTGGGCTTTAGCGTCCAGCGCTGGCAGTCGCCGCCGTTCCAGGCGCCCTGTCTGATCGCGGCAACGTTGCTGCAACCCTGCAGTACACGGCCGCTCTGCACGCTGGCGATGGCGACTTCCTCCGCCGGCTGCAGGCGCCAGCGCTCGCAGCCGTCGCCGCTGCAGCCTGCGGCGGCCAGCGCCTGTCCGGTCTGGCGGTTGGTCAGTGTTGACCAGCCGTTTTCATCCTGCTGCAGCTGCCAGCGCTGCGCCTCGGTGTTGTTCCAGGGGGACAGCTCGCGCTCGGCGCCGAGGAAATTGCCGCTGGCGACGTTCGCCAGGCGATAGGCGCCGTCGGCGGTATTGTCGAGCACCCAGCGCGCACTGCTGTCTCCGCAGCTGCCCAGTTCCGAGCCGGCCAGGCATTCCCCGCCTTTGGCATTCACCAGTTGCCACCGGGCGCCCTGCAGCTGCACGGTGAGCGGGCCGTTTTCGCCGGCCGGCAGTTTCTGCGGCTGGCCCTCGGGCACCGGCTCGCCGAAGTTCGGGGTGCCGTCTTTATTCCAGGTAAATTTCTGTGCGCGCACCGAGCGGGTCGCGCTGCAGCCGTCGGTCTCCCTGGAGTTGCCGTGGTAGACGATCCAGTCTTCCGTGCCGTCCGGGGACTTGAAGAAGCCGTTGTGGCCGGGGCCGAAGACGCCGTTGCCGCGCTGGAATACCGGTTCAGGGGACTTGGTCCAGTGCTCAGGGTTCATCGGGTCGTCGCCGGTGAGTTCCTTCATCGCCAGTTTGTAGTCCGGGGTATCGCAGAAGCTGGCGGAGTAGATCAGGAAGGTGCGGCCGTCCCTCTCGAGGATTTCCGGGCCCTCGTTGACCTTGCGGCCGCTCTTCTCCCACTCGGCTTCCGGGCGGGTCAGCACCACCCGCGGGCCCTCGATGGTCCAGGGGTTGGTCATTCTGGAAATCCAGTTCAGCTGCTCGTCGCCGACCCACTCGGACCAGAGCAGGTACAGCTGGCCCTCGTGCTCGAGATAGGAGCCGTCGATATTCCAGCTGTCCGGCATCGGCGAGCCCTTGTAGACGTAGGGGCCCATGGGGTCGTCGCCGACACTCTCCAGTACCGACAGGTGCTGGTGGTCGAGGGTGCCGTGCTGGCCGGAGGTGTACATCAGGTACCAGCGCGCGCCGCTGGGGCCGTCCAGGCGGTGGAACTCGAAGGCCCAGAAATTGCAGCAGCGCGCCGGGTCGATATCGGACCAGATATTGACCGGTGCGGCGGTGGCGAGGCCGTCCAGGGTCGGCGATTTGCGCATCACCAGTTGCGAGGTCCAGGTGGTGGTGGTCAGGTAATAGTTGCCGTCGTAGTACTCCAGCCAGGGATCGGCGCCGTTGGCGAAGAGGGGGTTGGCGAACATGCCTTGGGGGAGTTGGATTTCATCACTCTCTACTGCTGCGGCCGGCTGCTCTTTGTTTGCCGATTCCGCCCCTTTTTCGGGGGGCTTGCAGGCAGCTAGCGCCAGGCACGCGAGTAGTGCGGCGGACCAGCGTGTATTCATGCATTTTTTTGTCATGGGTACCTCGTTCGGCAACATTATTCTGTCCTGTAGGAGCGGTCCGGCCGGGAGCGGTCCGGCCGGGAGCGCTCCTACAGATACTATTCAGTTTTTTGCCAAGCCCGCAGCCGGGAATTTCATTGTGAAACCACCTCGGCCCTGCATTTCCACCGCCACGGCACTGCCGGTTTCCACTTCGCTGCGGGCCAACTCGCGCGGCGTGTCGCCGTCGGTGATCAGCTCGCCCACGCGCGAACCGATAAATGACAGGTCCAACTGCAGGTTCCTGGCTTCATCCTCGCCGTTGATACCGGCTATATACCAAGTGTCTCCGCTGCGGCGGGCCATCACCGCGAACTTGCCCGGGTAGCCGTCCAGCAGGCGGCTCTCGTCCCAGACGACGGGAATATCGCCCAGGTAATCCCGCACATAGTCGGGCACCTGCGCCATGCCCTCGTCGGTCTCGGCGATATGCTGCAGGCCGGACAGGAAGAGCACCGGCAGCGCCAGCTCGAAGCCGTTGCTGGTGCGGCGATGTATGTTGGGGATCTCGGAAAAGGCCGTGGGGGTAAAATCCATCGGATCGAAGACATTGCGCGTAAACGGCAGCATGGCCATATGCGTAGCCGCCAGGTCCGCGGACTTCTGCATAAAGGTGATCATCTCGAAGCCGTGCACCGCTTCCGAGGTCATCATGTTCGGGAAGGTGCGATGCAGTCCGCGCGGCAGTGTGGCGCCGTGGAAATTGACCAGCAATTTGAAGTCCGCCGCGTCTTCGAGAATATCCCGGTAGTAGGCGATCATCGACTGGCCGTCGCCGGCGAAGAAATCCACCTTGATGCCGGCGATCCCCATCCGCTGCAGGCGCGCGAATTCCGCGCGGCGCTGTTCGCGGGTCAGCAGTGCGCCCTTGGGGCTGTACTCGGTCTTGTTCCAGGCGCCGGAGGAGTTGTACCAGAGCAGCAGGCGGACATTCTTCTGCGCGGCGTAGTCCGCCAGTTCGGCGATTTTTTCGTAGCCGATATTGCGGTCCCAGTCCGCATCCACCAGCGTGTAGGGCCAACCCATTTCCGACGCATAGTCGATAAAACGGACCTGGGTTTCGTAGTTCACCGACGGGTCTTTCAGCAGCGCCCAGCTCCAGCTGGCCAGCCCCGGCTTGACCCAGGGCATGGCGGCGACGGCCGGTTCGGCCAGGTCAGTGCCGAGGGTCGACTGCGTCACATCGGCCAGGTCGCCGATGGCAATGACGCGCCAGGGGGACTCGAGCGGCAGCTCCGCCTGCGCCATCAGCGCACCATTGGTAAATTTCTCCGGCGCCATCGGGTAGCCGATGCGGTATTCGCCGTTGGGGGATTCCGCCTGCAGCCGCGATGCATGGTAACTGCCGTCCATATCTGCTTCCGAGATCAGGGCCCAGCCGCCGGCGGTGTGGAAGAGCGCAGGGAAAATCCAGCCGGCCTCGGACGGCGACGCCTCGCCGACCGGAATATCCATCTGGTAGTGCTCTTCGTAGGACGGGTTGGTGTTGGACCAGCCGGTCTGCGCCACCGCCACCGGTTGCAGCCAGGCGCGGCTGTCGGCGGCAAAGGCGAAACTGGTGGTTTCCTCCTGCACCTCGTATTCGCCCTGTGTATCGCCTGCTACCCGGTAGCGGAAGGCCACGCCGTCGTCGAATACGCGCAGGGTTATCTCCAAGGTTTCGCCATCGGCATTTTCCACGCGATAGACCTGTTCGTTGGCGCGGTAGTCGATCACCCGCCGCTTGCCTTGCACCATGGCATAGTCGCCGCGTACCTGGCTGGCCGCGCCCGCGCCCAGGTTGCGCAGATCGCGACTGAGGTCGCGGTCCGCCAGTACCAACCCCATCTGCGAAGGCTGCAGCACTACAGAACCGTCGCGCTGAATCGAGTAATGCAGTTGGCCCTGATCATTCAGCTCCAGTGTCACTGCAATGCGGCCATCCGGGCTCTGCAATTTGTGGCTCTGTTCCCCGCCGCAGGCCGCCAGGATCAGACCGAGACACAGCAACATCAGCGCAGGCAATGTTCGATTCATGGTTTATTCCTTATTGAGCGATGCCGTTATCAGTCCTGTGAAGAAGCCGCCATCTGGCCCACCGGCGCCACGCCCTCGGACGTCATGATGATACGCTGGATAGTGCCGTCCGGGTTGTAGTGCAGGTCGTCGATGCACACGGAGCGCCGGAAGCTGCCGCCCTCGGGGGTGCCGCCATTGTGGTAGATAAAGAAGGAGCGGCCCTTGTAGTCGATGATGGACTGGTGGTTGGTGTTGGAATTGCCGGCCAGCTCATTGAGAATGCCCTTGTACTCCCAGGGCCCCTCGATGGATTTACTCATGGCGTAGGCGGTTTTCTCCGGGAAGCCGGTGGCGTAGCTCAGGTAATACCAGTCGCCGTGTTTATGCACGTACAGGGCTTCGGTAAAGTCCGGCAGGTCCAGGCTGTGGATGGGTCCGTCCAGTTCCACCATATTGTCTTTCAGCCTGGCCCAGCGGGGTTTGGTATTGCCCCAGAAGAGGTAGGCCCGGCCGTCGTCGTCGATAAACGCTGCCGGGTCCAGGTCGTCCCAGTCGATTTCCGTATCGGTGGTCATGTCATTGTTGACCAGTGCCTTGCCGAGCGCGTCCCTGAAGGGCCCGGTGGGGCTGTCGGATACCGCCACGCCGATGGCAAATCCGGGTTTGCTGTCATCGTGGCGCACGGTGGTGTACCAGTAAAATTTGCCGTCCTTTTCCACCACGTGGCCGGCCCAGGCATCGCCCTTGGCCCACTTGAAGTCCTTCACCGCCAGCGGCGAGCCGTGGTTTTTCCAGTTCACCATATCGGTGGAGGAAAACACCAGCCACTTGTGCATCTTGTAGAAGTCTTTGTTGTCCTTGGCCTCGTCGTGGCCGGTGTACAGGTAGACGGTATCGTCGTGCACCAGCGCGGCCGGGTCGGCGGTGAGCACCTCGGTGATCGCCGGGTTGGCCGCCTGGGACAGGAGCGGGAAGACGGTGGAAACTGCCAGGCCGACGAGGCCGTGTTTCTTGATTCTGTTCATCGTGTTGAGACTCTTTTCAATCACTGAATTTTATTCTGGCGGATACCCTAGGGTGCGCCGTGCGCACCGGAACTATCTGGGGCCGCCACCGATTCCGGAATGGTGCGAGGCCGCCATGGACGGCGGCCATGCAGACAACGCATGGAGCACTTGTCTTCCACGACGCACCCTACGCCCTCAATCTTTTTCGTTCTGGCGGAAATCCGGCATGCCGTTTTTATCCCAGTGCAACTCGCGTACGCGGGTGTGGCGGTTGGGATCGGTCAGGGGGTTGCCCTGGAGTTCCAGGTAATCGCGCGCGTGGTAGATCATCAGATCGGTCTCGCCATCTTCCGCGACGGTGAAACTGTTGTGGCCGGGGCCGAAGCGCTGCAGGCTGTCGTTGGTTGCGAACACCGGCTGCGAGGCTTTGTGCCAGGAATCCGGATTCATCAGGTCCGCGTCCGCATCCGCCCACAGCAGTCCCATCGCGTAGTTGTGGTCCGTGGCGCTGGCGGAGTAGCTGATAAATACACGGCCGTTCCTTTTCAGCACCGCCGCCCCTTCATTGACCTTGTAGCCCCTGGTCTCCCAGTCGAGTGTGGGCTCCGACAGGGTGATCACCGGCAGCTTGATTTCCGTGGGCGAGGCCATTTCCGCCATCAGCAGCGCCGAGCCGCGTTCGCCCTCGGCATCGTACTGGGCCCAGACCAGGTAGCGCTTGCCCTTGTGGGTAAAACTGGTGGCATCCAGGGAGAAGCTGTCCACGGGCGTGGCGATGCGGCCCATCTCCCGCCACTCGCCCTGCAGCGGGTTGTCGGCGTCGTTACGCAGGGCGTACATGCGGATTTTCCAGCGATCCTCGGCATCGCCGGCGGCGAAGTAGATATACCAGGCACCATCGATGCGATGCAGTTCCGGCGCCCAGATATGGGCACCCATGGGGCCGCTGGCGTGCTTGCGCCAGATAACCTCGGCAGCCGCATCAGCGAGCCCGGCGATGGTGCGGGCACGGCGCAGCTCGATGCGGTCATATTCCGGCACGGTGGCAATGAAGTAGTAGTAGCCGTCAGTGTGGCGGAGAACCCAGGGATCTGCGCGCTGCGCGATCAGGTGGGTCTTTCGATCTTCGGCAGCCGTAGCGGTCACCGTTGTGAGCAGGCAGGCATAGCCGAGTAACAGCCAGGCAACTTGTCGAAACATTATCATCGCCATCGTTATTCTTGTGATTGCATCGCCGTCTGTGCGGCGCTTTGCGGCGCAACCCGGTACTCGTCGGTTGCTGCACTTTTAACGATACTATTATAATACTAATATCGTCACAACCCCGGCAGCCGGGACAATGCGACCGCGACAATGAGAGCCGTTTCCCGGCAGATATATATAAGAAGAGAGAAGTTCGATGTTCCACCTAGCGCCCTCCTCGCTTCGCGCCATTGCGCTGGCCGGCCTGTTACTGAGCGCCTGCAGCCAGGCCGAGCCCATGCCCGCCCCCCAGGTCAGTATTCACGACCCGGTGATGACCCAGGAAGGGAATAGCTACTACCTGTTCAGCACCGGCCCCGGCATCACCATCTACCGCTCCGACAACCTGGTGGACTGGCAGAGATCCGGCCGCGCCTTTGCCGGCGAACCGGACTGGGCGCGCACCGTGGCACCGGAGTTCAACGGCCACCTGTGGGCGCCGGATATCATCGCGCGCAACGGCCGCTTCTACCTCTACTACTCGGTCTCTGCGTTCGGAAAGAACACCTCGGCCATGGGCGTGACCATCAATGAGACCCTGGACCCGGATTCCCCCAACTACCAGTGGAAGGACCAGGGCATAGTGCTGCAGTCGGTCCCCGGCCGGGACAACTGGAACGCGATAGACCCGAATATCGTGCTGGATGACGAGGGCACGGCCTGGATGGCCTTCGGCTCTTTCTGGGGCGGCCTGAAGCTGGTGAAATTGGACAAGAGCTGGACCGCGCTGGCGGAACCCCAGGAGTGGCACACCATTGCCCGCGGCGAGCGCCCGCCCCTTACCCCGGCCGCGGAGCCCGGCCCGGCGGAATTGGAAGCGCCGTTCATCTTCAGGAAACACGGCTACTACTACCTGTTTATATCCCGCGGCCTCTGTTGCCGCGGCGACGACAGCACCTATCGCCTGGCGGTGGGCCGCGCCAGTGAAGTGACCGGCCCCTATCTGGACAAGGACGGCAAGGATATGACCAACGGCGGCGGCACATCGCTGCTTGCCGGCAACGAACGCTGGCCGGGGCTGGGCCACAACAGCGCCTACACCTTCGATGGCAAAGATTACCTGGTGCTGCACGCCTACGAATCCGCCGACAATGGGCTGCAGAAACTGAAGATCCTGGACCTGGAATGGGATGACGAACTGTGGCCGGTGGTGGATGCGGCGCAGTTGGACAGTTATCGAAGCAGGTTGCTGGAGTAGCCCCCTTCAGCCCTCTCCCCCCGCCCTCTCCCGCAAGCGGGAGAGGGGGCTATACGAGCCACCCATCAAACTTATCTGCCCAACTGAAAATTATGAAAAAAATAATCCCCGCACTCGCAGTCTGCATTTTCTCCTCGGCGGCCTGTGCCGAGCCGGTGGAGAAATTCCCCCTCACCGACATCCGCCTGCTCGACAGCCCCTTCAAGCACGCCCAGGACAGGAATATCGACTATATCCTGGCCATGGACCCGGATCGCCTACTGGCGCCCTACCTGCGCGAGGCGGGGCTGGAGCCGAAATCAGACAGCTACGGCAACTGGGAAAACAGCGGTCTCGACGGCCATATCGGCGGCCACTACCTGACCGCCCTGAGCCTCGCCTACGCCGCCACCGGCAACAGGGAAGCCAAAAAGCGGCTGGACTATATGCTCGATGAGCTCGAGCGCGCACAACGGAAAAACGGCAACGGCTACCTGGGCGGCATTCCCGACGGTGCGGCCATGTGGCAGCAGGTCGCCAATGGAGAAATAGACGCGGGCCTCTTTTCACTGAACAAGAAATGGGTGCCGCTGTACAACATCCACAAGACCTTCGCCGGCCTGCGCGACGCTTGGCTACACGCAGGCAGCAAACAGGCACTGGATATGCTCGTGAAGCTCTCCGAATGGGGCGCACGGCTGATCGCGGAGTTGCCCGACGAACAGGTCCAGGAAATACTCAGAAGCGAGCACGGTGGCCTGAACGAAGTCTATGCCGACGTGGCGGAAATCACCGGTGACGACAAATACCTGCAGGTGGCCCGCCGCCTGTCCCACCGGCAGATCCTCGAGCCATTGCAGCAGCGGCGCGACGCGCTGACCGGCCTGCACGCCAATACACAGATTCCCAAGGTGATCGGTTACAAACGCGTCGGCGACCTGGCCGGCGACCGGCAATGGCAGGACGCCGCCGAGTATTTCTGGACCCAAGTGGTGGAGAAGCGCACCGTCGCCATCGGCGGCAACAGTGTGAACGAGCACTTCCACGATCTGGACGATTTCTCCGGCATGATCAATGAGGTTGAGGGGCCGGAGACCTGCAACACCTACAATATGCTCAAGCTCACGGAGCTGCTCTACCAGGGCAATCCGGAGCCGCGCTATGTGCGCTACTACGAGCGCGCCCTCTACAACCACATTCTGTCCTCCCAGAATCCGGACACCGGTGGGCTGGTGTACTTCACGCCAATGCGCCCGCAGCACTACCGCGTCTATTCGCAGCCGGAAAAGGCTATGTGGTGCTGTGTGGGCTCGGGTATCGAGAACCACAGCAAATACGGCGAGATGATCTACGCCCACCGCGGCAACGAGCTGTTCGTCAACCTGTTTATCCCCTCCCAACTGCAGTGGCGGGACAAGAAGCTCACAATCACCCAGCGCAACAGTTTCCCGGACAGGGAAAGCACCTCCCTGGCGATCGGGGGGGACGGGTCGGCGACGCTGAGACTGCGCTATCCGGCCTGGGTTGAGCCCGGCAAGTTCGAAATCCGTATCAACGGCAAGCCCTTTGCGCACAGCGCCAAACCGGGCAGCTATGTGGCCATCTCCCGCCACTGGCACAGCGGCGACCGCATAGAACTCTCGCTGCCGATGCACGCCGAGCTGGAGCAGATGCCCGACCGCTCCGACTACTTCGCCCTGCTCTATGGCCCCCTGGTGCTGGCGGCGAAGACACAGCCGTTCGCGGACGAGAAGCTGGATTTCTTCGCCGACGACAGCCGCATGGGCCATATCGCCAGCGGCCCCATGTGCGCGCTGGAGTCGGCGCCGCTGTTTGTCGGCGAGGACCAGGGTTTTATCGAGGACCTGAAGCGGCTGCCCGGCGAACAGTTGCGTTTCGCCGCGCCGGAAGCGCTGCGCTCCGGGGACACCCTGGAACTTATCCCGTTCTTCCGCCTGCACGAATCCCGCTACATGCTCTACTGGCCGGTCACGACGCCGGAAAAACTGGCCGATCGCCAGCGCCGGGAAGCCGGGGCCGACCGCGCGCGCCTGGCGCTGGAGGCAATAACCATCGACAAGGTGGCACCCGGGGAACAGCAGCCGGAATCCGATCACTTCTTTGCCGGTGAGGATACAGAGGCGGGCCTGCACAAAGGCCGCCACTGTCGGCACGCCAGCGGCTGGTTCAGCTACCAGCTCAAGGATCCGCAAAAACAGGCGCAAAAGCTGCGCATCACCTACTACGGTCTCGACAGCGGGCGCAACTTCGAAATACTGCTGAACGGCATCAGGATCGCCGAGGTAGCGCTCGAGGGTGACAGGGGGGACAATTTCTATAGCGTCGATTATCCGCTGCCGCCGCAGTTGAGAAATCGAGACGGGGATCGACTGGAATTGCGCTTTGAGGCAGCGCCCGGGTCGGTTGCCGGCGGCATCTACGGAGTCCGGCTATTGCGGGACTGAATGGGCTTCCTGCCAGCTCCGGAGTTTGGGCGAACAATCAGCTTTCTCGCCACTTCGGCGCAGGCCGGAATCCAGGAATATCTTGGTGGCCTCCCCCACCCTATAGCCGGTCTCCTCTTCCACCTCCCGCAGGATGCACTCCAGGGGATCTTCTCCGTCCAGGGCGCCGGCGCAGGCCTCGATCATCATGCCGCTGTGGTTGCCGTTCAGGAAGGTGGGCAGGCGGAATTGGCGGGTCAGCACTACAGTATCTTTCTCTTGGCGGTACAGCAGCACTGCGGCACCGTCGCCGCGGTCGTAGACTTCCCGCTGCTGGGTCTCCCAGCTGCCGTCCGCGGTCTGGTATTCAAAGGTGTACTTCTCGAACCTGGACCAACTGTGCGAAAGCACTTCCGCTTTCAGGTTTTTGACTTGATCAGACATTTTCCGTACCACTTACATCTATCAGCAGGAGGATTTTCCTACCGCCGGCAGCCGCCTGCTGCGCTCGTTAGTCGACTACCCCTATATACCACTTGGGCTTCATGCGCCAGAAATCCCGCCGTATGTTTGATTTCAGGGTCTTCTTGGAATCCAGCACCACCGCCTGGCCAGGGTCCCTGACATACACCACCCAATGCCAGAAGGGCCTGCCGTTCTCCCTGTGCCACCTGATTGCCAGAAGCGCCTTTTCGGGAAGGCTTCCCCACGATTCAAAAGGTGTCTCCCCGGGCGAAAGCGAGATTCCAAACTCGCCCAGGAGCCTCCGGACATACCCTGTATCTGACCACAGCGCCTCGTCTTCGGCACAAATCCCCAGGGCATTCGCAGTGCGCCTGGCTTCGGCGTAGCTGACACCCGCAAGGGCAGCACTCGCCGCTATCCCACAACCTGATATTTCTTCCTGGACGACCGGTTTCATGTGTTTGCCAATGAATGGGAATTTCGACGGCGCCGCCGGACAGTCGATCCGGTTGCGCAGCGACTACTTGCCGGATTCAAACCAGAACTCAATTTCATCCGTTTCCTGATCGAAACAAGCAGCATGTTCAACACCGGCGGGAACATGATACCAGTCCCCGACACCATACCGTTCCGTTCTGCCCTCGATGGACAATATCAGCTCTCCACGGATAATGATGCCGTGGTTGTCTGTTTCATGAGTGTGGGGAGGGATACTCGTTCCCGCCGGGTAAGAAGCGAACAAAACATCAGCACCATTCGCAGCCAAACGGTATGCGTCAAAGCGGCCATCGTACAGAGGAAGGGTACGAACTTTATCGGGATAATTCCCTGGCATTACAGCCTCCTTATAAACCTTAATTGTTCCAATACTACCGCTGCTCAGTCAGCCGCAGCGAAATGCGCCATCTGGTCTGCGCGTGCCTTTACGAAGGCCGGGCGGGCCGTGCGAAGTTGATGTCGGTCATTTAACGCCGCCTTCGTTAGCACCATTATATGGCCGCTTTCCGGCATATGGGGAAGCGGGTTGCCATTGTCACGCGGCCGCGGTCAATGATTGACAAACGCGGAAAGAAATAGCTGGGCGAATTGAGAACGCTCGATCGCAGCCTCCTCAAGAGGATTGTCCCACCAGACACCTTCACTGTTCGCCAGGAGGATATAGCTCAGGTCCAGGGTCGGAACCTTGAGATACAGAGCGGAGTAGGCGTCCTCCCACCACCCCGAGTGCCAGACGAGAGTATGGCCTCGGTATTCCTGCACATACCAGCCCAACCCGTAGGGAAGTGCCTCCCCGCCGATTGAGCGCGTCGGCGCCATCATTTCGGCCCGTGACTTTGCTGAGATCAGCATGCCCTGATCCAGTGCGATGTCGAACCTGGCCAGGTCGAGGGCAGTGGTGACGACTCCGCCTGCGGCACCGTCTCCCTGGGGCCGCCTCGCCGGCGCACGCTGGATCGCTCCGGAGCTGTCAATTCGGTGGGGCGGGGCCAGCCGACGGGCCAGCTCCTCACGCAACGGTAAATTCCGGTGTTTGCGGGCCGACTTCTCCATTCCGGCTGGTTTGAAGACGTAGCGATCGATGAGGGCCGAGAAGGGAGCGTCAGCGGCGGCCATGATCGGGCGCGATGCCCAGGAGTAGAGGATGGGGTTGTACGAGAAACGGGTGCCAGGCGTCCCCGTAGCCGTATGAGACAGCAAGTGTCGAAGCGTATGGCCCGAAGGCCGGCATCGGAGCTCTTTGGCAAAGATGGATGGTTGCTGGCTGAATTCGGTACAGAAGTCCACCCATTCGCTGTAGCCCGCGATCGTCCTATCGAGATCAAGTATTCCCGCCTCGACGAGGCGGAGGGCAACGACGGCAGAGATCGGCTTCGCGACTGAAGCGATATCGTAGGCCGTCTCGGCGGTAGCGGGAATGCCCTGTTCGACATCAGCGTACCCCAATCCCGTCGCGAAAAGAATCGCGCGGTCCTTTACAACGGCGACGGATAATCCCGGGATATCGGCATCTTCGCGAAGAGAGTCGAGTCGCTGGATAAAAGCGGCAACATCATAAGCTTCCGCGCTCGCAGGGGCCTGATTCAGTTCTGCCGAAAGGCTTGAATACGCTGCCAGTAAAAGCAGGAGAAAAGTGAGTTTCTTCATGGATCTATCGCTCGTTCTTCTAACGTTGCCGGCTGTGGCTATGACCCGCTACTTTCGTGAATCCAATTTATTGTCCACGAACGGATACAGATCAGGATACACCAGCGTAGCACTTGAGCGAGGGGTAAGGCTGCACTCGTGGACTTACCAAGTGCAGCCACTGCGGCTTAGAGACCTACTTGGGCCGGTGAAGCGCACAAAGCTTATTGCCGTCAGGATCCCGCACATAGGATAGGAACATCGCGCCCAGCTGCCCCTCGCGCAGGCCCGGCGCCGCTTCGATCGAAGTTCCACCGTGCGCAACCGCCACATCATGGAACTGTTGCACCTGCTCTGGAGAAGTGCACTTGAACCCAATCGTTCCCCCGTTGGCGAAGGTCGCCTCTTCACCATTGATGGGCTCGCTAACGCAGAAGGTTCCGCCACCGTGCCGGTAAAACAGTCGAGCGTGCCCTGTGCTCGCCAGGTTTTGCAGTGGCTCCCCTGCCCCTAATACCCCAAGCACTGCGTCATAGAAGCGCTTGGACCGCTCAATGTCATTCGTTCCGACCATCACATGACTAAACATATCTTGCCTCTTGAGTTCTTGTATTCCTGGTCCATTGGAGTTTTTCGGCCATATCGGACACCATCCATATAGATGGGCATAACTATACACGGGTCTACGATTCATGGGTAACCCGGATACTTTACGCCGGGCTTAGGGACAGCTTACGGCGTGTGTTTTTGCAATAATGCGAGCGTAACGGGATACAAGAATGGTGCACACGGTAAGCAGCCCCCTGGAACGAATATTAACCTCCCGCCGGCTCCAGACTCTGCTTCTGTTCCTCGGCAGATACGGTGCTTTCGATCCACGCTATGTAACGAGAAATACGAACGTTATTTCCGATATAACCGTAACGCCCCCCAGCGTTCGTTCGTATATCTATATCTCCTTGAACGGAATCCCAGGAAACAAGGCCGGCAAGCTCCCATTGCTGCTTTTCCCTGATAAGGACGGGGCTACCGCTGTCTCCGCTACCCGCCATTCCCTCGAGTGGAACGGCAGATTTTGGCGAATCAAACGTGTAGGAAATCCAGCGCACATGGACACTAGAAATGACGTTGAAGGCTCTGCGCAAAGTGGTGCGATGTGGGCTGTGAGGTGCCTCACCTTCATTGCCTTTGCCGGTGGCCCCCTTGCCGATTATCTGGACAGTCCTGCCAACTTCATCGCTGCCACGGAAAAGATTAATAGGTTTGACATCAGTGACAGGCGCTCTCAACTTAATAAGCGCAATGTCGTCAGACAACGCGAGAAACTCCATTAATTCTGAGGCATCACCAGAGGCTAACGCCTCTTTGACGAGCGCCTCAGGTGGCATCTTGTACCCAAAGTGAACGACTACGCGTTCGACTTTACGTGACAGGCCGTTAATAATGATCTCTTGGACGTGTTGCATACAAGCCACATGCGCGGCCGTAACAATCCACTGGGGGGAAATCAGGACCCCGTGCCCTTCTCCTGGAAAATCGGCCAATGCGGGTAGCGCGGAGGCGGGAACCTGATACTTATCATCTTCAACGTCTTCACGAATGATAATGGCGCTGGCCGTGGATGATACAGCAAACAGGGCCAAGAAAAGATATTCCTTCATATCGTTCATATCCTTTGTTCGCAAAGTTCGCAAGGAGGCTAACGGGGCTGTAGGAAAACTCCACCCCCTTCCTTCTGTGTAATTCACTCAGAAAATCGTGCTCCTATGCAAATTCTGGGCTTGTGTTACATTGAGAAAAGTATTTCAGGGCTGTCTCCGCGCGAAAATTCTCTCTGCTCAAGAGTCGTTCTAGTTCCTCTACAGCCTCAATGTTGCCATAACCGGCAGCCGAAGCGTCAGCCAAAATATCTGATGGAAGACAAGCGAGGATTAATAATGTTGCTCTATTCATGGACAACTAGGTACGCTTTGAACTTTACTCACGTGATAATGCCGACAACCAAGTCACACTGCGTACTACCGTCATAGGTAACGCTGCCTTATGGTCGCCTTCAATCACTACATGCTTCAAGTACAAACTCTCATCATTTCTATTTTTCAGCATGGCAATAAGTTTTTCTGCATTCTCCCCCAGTTCATTCTCCTGTGAACCATAAGAAACGAAAACGTTGGCATTTAGGCCCTTCCGTTTTAATTCCGAATTAGATTCCAGCTCAATAAGATAGGGAATATCGCCCACAAGTGAAGGGCTACCAAGGATGTAATTCTTAAAAGTATCGGGTTCTGTGAGCAATATATAGACACCAAATTCACCGCCAAGTGAATACCCAAAAAAGGTGCGATTTTCAGGATCGGTTCGATAGTTTTTTTCTATATACTTAATTATATCGCTACGAATGAAATTTAGATGATTAATGGCTTTTCCAAGTTGATATTTAGCTTGTATCTCTGGCTTACTGGACTTCCTCATTGAGTAATCTCTATACCTACTTACATGCATCCCTGCTTCTTCCTTTAATTCTTCATTTATATCTGTCTGCCAGGAAATTCC
Organism: Microbulbifer sp. SE14; assembly: GCF_059834885.1. Taxonomy (NCBI): domain Bacteria; kingdom Pseudomonadati; phylum Pseudomonadota; class Gammaproteobacteria; order Cellvibrionales; family Microbulbiferaceae; genus Microbulbifer; species Microbulbifer sp. SE14. The sequence goes on from NZ_JCBAJA010000039.1 coordinate 27,335, forward strand.
GACCAAAATAGCCTCCTCCATAAGAAACTCTGTAGAGGCAGATAGTATTTCGATATTCCAGGCTGCGTCAGGAAAATAAATAACAGGATATTTTTCGTCGTTCTTTTCGAGATACTCTTCTGGTAGTTTTATGTAAAGGTCATATTGCCATCCTGACACAGAATCTTGAATAGGTATTACCTGTGTTCTAGGCATTTCATATGAATTTCGTTCACTTGCCTCAACATTTATCAGAGGAAGCAAAAACGTAAAAGCCAGAACAAGACTCTTCTTCATATTATTTTCTCCTTTCGCATAACGAGGTTGTATAAAAACTTCGACTTATTATTTTATTCATATTTAATCCAAAAAATCGTACTCTCATGTAAATTCTGGACTTGTTTTACACTACACAAAGTATTTCAGGTCTCTCTTCGCGAAAATTCTATCTACTCAAAAATCGCTCGAGTTCTTACGCCCGCAGAAGACGCGCCACCTCTTGGCGGTGCTCTTGCTGCGGTTGCTATATAATTTATTGATTCGATCTGAGATTCTCAATAACCTTAGCATCCACCCAATGAGGATTGCCTATCCAATAACTACTGCCATCTTTTCTCACTTTTTTGTCTCCCCGCCAAAAGAACAAATATTTTCCATCGGGGGTCACTTTCGGGCGTTGTTCATAGGCTGCGGTGTTTATTGTATCTCCCATGTTAATTGCTTCTCCCCATGAACCATCTTTCTTTCGAAAACTAATGTAGATATCAGGGGTATTTTCACCGTCTTTCTCAGCATCCCACATTAGATAGGACTCATCTGGAGCTATGAAGGGGTGGGCAATATATTTTCCCCTGTTAATATCCTTACTCATTTTTTGAGGTTCTTCATACTTGCCATCTATTAGGCGTGAATAACTCATATGCCCACTGCCATCCTCGAAATTTAGAACATAAAAATAGTATGTCCCTTTAAATGAAACCGAGAAACCCACAACAGGAATATCCTTGAAAGGCTCAAGGTTTTTCATCTCTGATACACTAGGGCTGAATCGTTCCTTATATTTATTGATATCAGTTGATGGAATAGATTTTCTACTCCATCTACTATCTTTGTATTGCATAACCAACCATGCAGTTTCTTTATATTTCCCACCAGACCTAGTGAACGAGAGCTCTCTCATGTCGGGCAAGAACAATACTTCCGTTTCAAGATGTTCTTCTGTGGCAACAATACCGGGTGCAAAAAATTCAGGAATTAAGCCTGGTGGCTTTTGTCCCAAATAGCGATCTTCCAAGACTGGAAATTCATTTTGACCATAACCTTTGCTACTCATAATAAAAACAGAAAATAGCAGAGTTATTGGAATACAAATACGCCTCATAAATTATCCTTTTTGTGAAATCAGCGAGATATTTAACTATGCCTGGATGTGACTTAACAAGCGACTATTCTACTAAACTAGCTTCCAAACATCTGACGGCCTTATGACTTTTAGATGATTTTATTCTGACGTCGATAAATCAACTTGTATCGTAGCCCCAGAGATCGATTTTCCACGGATCTATATCTGAGGAAAATTTAGTCGTCAGAATGGCCTCACCCCCCCGCACAGTCAAGCTTTCCGCGCTATTGGTACGATGAGACCAAGTGAAACAATTGCTCCCTGAGACGCATATCCGTTTTTTTTGCTGAAAGCGACAAACTTCCTGAAACTCCGGGATTTTTTGTTCTCAGCACAGGTTGTGTGAACGTATCAGTCGCCGAAAGCAGTATGTAATAGCTGTTCCGGTCACAATTACGCCGCTTCTGTTTGAATATCCTCCAGAGACCAAAAATTAAGGGTGCAACCAAGGCATCCCGCGCTCGCCATTTGTCGAACTTATAGCTGAGGGGTGGATTCGAAGGCCTCCCTTTCCTCTCAGCCTACTGAAATCCCTCAACTCCAAGTACCCGTAACTTTTCGCCTAGCACCGCCGCCTCTTCACACTGTAGAAAACTGGTGAGTTCCCGAGCCCTCTGGGGACCGATACCGGGGAATTCTCGCCACTCCGCTTCACTGCGTGCGGCAAACATGGAAAATGTCGCGTCATGCCAGATTTCTTCCGGCAACAGGCTTGCCGATGGCATGCCCAGCGCATACATCCAGCTCCGGAAGTCCCGCTCCGGTGCCTGGCGAAAATTGGCCTGAAGTTTTTCCGCCCGTTTCCGGCCGATTCCCGGCACGGCGATCAGTTGGCTTTGTGTCAGCGACGTCCAGGCCAACAGGTCCGGCAGCAGGCCGGCCTCCTGCAGCGAGCGCCAGCGCGCCTCGCCCATGCCGCGAAATCCCAGCTTGTCCCCCAGCCACTCGGCCCGCGCCAGGAACTGGTCGGTGCAACCCGGTTCCGGGTGCCAGCAGCTCAGGGGGCCGTAGGCGTTCGGGTCCGGCGCCGGCAATTGGACTCTTTCCGCGGCAGGCAGGACGACATCGAGAATCTGTGGGATCGTCTGGCCGGCCAGGGCCAGGCGCAGCCGGTCGCCGGGGCGGATATCCAGGGACTGCCAGCGCTCGAAGGAGCCGCTGCTGACACGGCGGATTTCGCGGTCGTCGAGAAGGGTCGGCGCTACTTCAATGACCGGTACGATTTTGCCGGTGCGGCCCACGGGGAATTCCACGTCCACGACTTCCGCCAGTACGGTGGCCGCCGGGTGCTTCCAGGCTGCGGCCCACTCGGGCGGTTCGGGCAGCCATTTTTCCGCCGGCGGGCGGCTGCCCTGCTTCAGGACTATGCCGTCGGTGGCGAAGGACTGGGGTGAGCGATAGAAGTGTTCGCGCCAGCGGCGCGCGTCACTCAGGGTGTCTACGCGATGTGTGTAGCCGGTGGTGTCGTAACCCAGGTCTTTCAGGGCTCGCAGGCGCTCGGGCAATGTGCCAGGACCCTTCGGCCAGTCCCAGACAAAAATCGCCAGCGACTGCGCCTGCTCGCGGGAAAGCTTCTTTGAAGCCATGGCGCCGCTGGTGCGGCCGCGGGCGTTGTGGCCGCCGTCGGCCTGGATATGGTTTTCCAGCTGCCAGTAGATTTCGCCCTGCAGTACCAGTTGCTCGCGTTTGTCAGGGATCTCTCGATGGATGGCGGGAATGCGATGGGCGTGGCGGGTCCAATCCTGGCCGCCTTCGCCGTTGCCGCGGCTGATCATTTGTGCCAGTCTGCCGCGACGGTAGACCAGGGTCACCGCGACGCCGTCGATTTTGGGCTGCAGCCAGGCATCGTCGTGCCGTTCCAGCCACAATTCGACCTCATCAGCGTTTCGCAGTTTCTGTAGGCCTGTCTGTACTACCGGATGGGGGATGGTCCGCAACGATGGCCGCTGCGGCGGTTTTGCCTGTCGGGCCAGGTGCGGGAAACAGCGGTTCCAGAGCGCCAGCGTCACCTGTGCCTGATCGTAAACAGCATCGTCAACCAGTGCCTCGTACTCTAGATACCAGGCGTTATCCCACCGTTTGATTTTTCCATGAAGCTGCTCTATTTCCTTCGCCGCCCGCGCTTCATTCCAGCCCGGGCAATCCGGTGGGAGTGCCTGGGACAGGGGTGCCACCAAGAACAGCATCCAGACAACAGTTGCCAGTCGCAGACGGCAGGGGCGATCAGTGAAACCTGTGACAGCAAATGGCAGGGACGGATCCATATCCCGTATTTCCTTTCATGGATGGGGTTGCCGTGGTGGCCGGCAATTACCTTGGTTAGGGGTAGGCGCGGTCCAGTTGCTCCATACCCGGACCACGTCAACTACCCTACCCCATCAATCACACTGTGCACAAACAAATATAAATCGGGCCACTGGCCCGGCGTAAAGACGCGGGGCATCGCCGGCCACCCGTGCAAGCAGCTCGCACTCCACCCGCCCCTCAGTTACGTTACTGGCAGGTTTCCAGGTTGGCCTGCGCGTCGTAGCTCAGCGCAGCGTGGCTCAGGCTGTCTACGCAAAAGCCCACCGTCACGCTGCCGCCGGCGCTGGCCTGCGTCTCCACCGTTACCTGGCCACTGGCATCGGTGACGCCGCTGGCGGCTTCGGCAAAGCTGCCACTGAAGGTGCCGGCCACCGTCACGTCGGCTGCCGGGTTACCCAGGTCGTCGTAGACAGTGACCGTGGCGGTACCGCGCTTCTGTCCCTTGCCTGCGGCCAGGGTGCCGGTAGTGATGTCCTGGACGTGTATGCTGGTCGCCTCACCACCGGAGTTGCCGCCGCCGGCACCGTAGAGGTCCAGGTTGTCCAGGAAGTAGGTGTCGCCGGTGAAGGCATCCGGGTCGATCAGGATCACCAGGCTGTTGACGTCGCTATCGGCGGTGGCGCCGTCGATGCGGTCCTCGAGGGAGAACTTGAGCCATTGCCACTGGTTGCGCGCGGTTGTATGGGCGATGTACTTGGAGTGGCGTCCGGAGGGGTAATTGTCGGGCGTTGCGGTGCTGCTGTTTTCCAGCTGGATCAGTATCTCCGTGCCCACCGGCGCCGCCGTGTAGACATCCAGGTAGAACGCCTTGTCCCCCGAAATATAGGGCGCCGCATCGGGGATCGCGGTTGTGGCCGCGGCAATCACATCCCACTGGGCGGTGGCGTCGCGGGTGTAGCGGGCCACGGTGGCCGAACTGTTCACCGTGTCCGGCGCCGGGTTGGCGGCGTCCTGAACAAAATCGCCGGTTACGCTGGTGTAACTCAGGTTGCGGTTGCTTTCGAAATCGTCCAACACAGTTTCCTGGCTCTGCTCCGGCAGCACATGGACGTTGACGGTAAGGTTGCGCGCACCGCAGCTGTTGTTCACCGCCACGGCCACGTCGCCACCGGTTGTGCCCCAGGCTACCGAGATGCTGCTGGTGCCGGCACCGGCGGTGATGGTGGCCCCGGCCGGCAGGCTCCAGTCGTAAGTGCTGCCGGTGCCCCCTTCGTCGACCACCGTGTAGGTGGCGGTGCTGTGTGGTTCGACCAGGTGATCGCCGGCCAGCGACGGCTGTCCGGTGTCGTACACCCGCACATAATCCACCTGCATGGTCTGCGGCAGCTGGCTGTCATCCACCCAGCCGCCGATGTTGCCACCCACCGCCATGTTCAACAGGAAGTGGTACTGGTAGTTCTCGAAGGTCCAGAAGGCGGGGTCGCTCAGGTCCTCGGGGGTCTTCACCGAGTAGAGGAGATCGTCCAGGTACCAGCGGATCTGGTTGGGCTCCCACTCCACCGCATAAGTGTGGAAATCGTCGGACCAGGCATCCGGCTGCTTGAGGATACGCCCGCTGGTCCATTCATTGTCCGGCCAGGGATCGCCATAGTGGATAGTGCCGAAGGCGATCATGTCCGCCTGGCCGGTGGCCTCCAGGATATCGATCTCGCCACTCATGGGCCAGCCCTGGTCGGGATCGGTGGGCAACATCCAGAAGGCCGGCCACATGCCTGTGCCATTGGGCAACTTGATGCGCGCTTCGAAACGGCCGTGGGTCCACTGGCCGCCGGCGGGCATATTGGCGGTGCGCAGGCGCGCCGAGGTGTATTCCTTGCCGCGCACCCGCTCCCGCCGGGCGGTCAGGGTCAACAGGCCACCGGCCACCGTGGCGTTCTCGGCCTGGTACCACTGCAGTTCGTTGTTGCCCCAGCCGCAAAGGCCTATGTCGCAGCCGTCGCCGGTCTGGAATTCCCACTTGAGGGGGTCCACCGCGGTGCCGTTGAATTCGTCGCTCCAGACCAGGTTCTGGCACTGCTGCGCCATTGCCGGCAGGGTCAGGGTCATGGCGCCAGCCAGCATCAGTTGCCGGCAACGGCGCAAAACTTGTCGTGTAGGTTTCATGGTGATTCCTTTTGCTCTTATCGTTGTTGTGAGACCACCTGCGACCGGCCGGGCGCTCCTCGAGGGATGCGGATGGGTAGCGATTCCGGCCCGATACCCCGGCGTCGGCCGCGGGGCCCTGTTTACGTTTTCCCTAACCTAACCGCCAATCCGCACACCCGCCCGCGCCACCGGCAGACCGGGGCCTGGGCGCAGGGCATGTCGCGAAGTCCAGGGGCGCATCGCTTACGCCCACGCCAACATTGGACGCCTGCGTGCAAAAAGTCGTCCCACCTTCTCGGGGGCCGCAAATTGGTACTTACTACTTTGACGCGTTCTGGGTGGGACAGCGGGGGGGAAGCGACGGCCGATAGTGCCGCTCAGGAGCCAGTGAGAATGTTATGCGTAGCCGGTGTGCACCTGGCCAATAAAAAGGCAACCGCCACAGCAGCGGTTGCCCCGTCGCATTGTCTATGTGCTACTTCAAATCAGGGCTTGCGAAAATACCACTCCTGATTGCTGTTACCAGTAACAGGCCACTGGATAACATTGCCGCCCTCGGACTGGCTCCTGCTGCTCACATCCAGTACATGGTTACTCAGGCGCGAGCGGATCAGGAAGTAGCCGGCCCCGACACTCTCCAACTGCCACTGTTGGCCATCGCCGCCCCAGTAATCCCACTGGGCGATATTGGCCCCGGCTTCCGTGGAGACTTCCCATACATCCAGGCTCCTGCCGCTGCCTTCGTTGATCAGGCGGTAGTAGCCGTTGCCCAGGTCGCTCAGCTGCCAGCGCTGGCCCGCGTTAGCGGAGTAGCCGCCCTGCTGCACATTGGCCCCGTTTGCGGTGGAGTTGTTTTCCACCGACAGCGCCTTGCCGCTGTGCCTTGCCTCGACGATATAGGTCCCGTCTGCCGGCGGGCCCGCGACCGAGGCGCAGTTGCCCGGCGTGAAGTCCCGGGAAAGCACCGGCCAACCGTTGGCATAGGTCATGCTGAGGATATCCAGCCTGGCGGTGCCGTTGTCGGTGGCGTCGTAGTAATGGGTGGACACATAGTTGCAGCTGCCCTCCTGCAGCAGGCCGATATGCCCGGGGCCGTGATACTTGCCGTCGCGGTTGGGCAATATGGTGCGCCAGTCTGTGTAGGAGCCGGTCACACTGGTGGAGCGGCCGACCTCGATATAGTAGGTGCTGTTCAGCCCGTCGCAGCAAGTACCGCGGTTGACGAACAGGTAGTAGTAGCCATCCTTCTTGGTGATGTAGGGGGCCTCGATGCTCTGGTGGCCGCCGCCGTAGAGGTGCGTCACGCTGCCGATGGTCTTGCCGGTGGACGGATTGATCTCCACTAGGCCGATACCGTCGAACCAGGAGCCGTAGGACATATAGACACGGCCGTCGTCATCGCGGAAGAGCGCAGGGTCTATCGCGTTCTTCTCGTTGCTGCCGCCATTGGAGCTGATCACCATGCCCTGGTCCTGCCAGTTCGGATTGTTCAGTGAGGGCGTGCGCACCACGCCGATGGCGGAGCGGGAGGAGCCGAAAGTGGAGACGGAATAGTAGAGGTAGTAGTAGCCGTTCATGTAGATCGCATCCGGCGCCCAGAAGTGGCCCTCGAAACCGGGCACGGCACTGTCGATCCACGAGGGCCAGCCGCCGGGGAACACCGGCTGGGGGGCCGCGGTCCAGTGGGTGAGGTTCGTCGAGGTGGAGTACCAGATTCCGTTGCCGGTGGTGAAGTGGTAGTAGGTGCTGCCGTCGCGGACCAGGGCGGCGGGATCGTGGGAGTTGTCCGTACCCGAGAGGGTCAACGCCGCCGCATTGAAACTCATACAGACGAGAAACAGCACACGGATCAGAGTGCGTGGGATCATCGCTCTTTACCTTTTATTGTTGTTGGAAAATAAGATGCACACATTGATTTGTATTATTGTATGCATCTTGGATAGTAAAGGTTTGCGATACCCCTAACCAGCGGTGTGGTGGGCGATTGGCGTGTCTAGGCGCTGTTTTCATCTTCTATGAAAAGGGGGCCGGACAGGAAGGGGGCAACGGTCGGGCACAGAGGCGCGTTCGTCGATCCGCGCGGTGCCGAGGGAGTGGGCATGTGTAGGCTGCGCCGTACGCACCGAAAGGCGATGGAGCCCCCCGGGTGTGGCGCGCGCGGCGCACCCTACAATTGCCACCCCAGAGACGCCCTTAAGCCCGGCGCCTGGCCGGCTCCAGTAGTTTCGCGGCATTGAATCGCGGATCACTCAGCCCGCGAAACGGCGTCAGCAGTACAAACAGGTTGCCCGCCTGCGGCTCCTTGTCGAGGGTCCATTCGCTCAGGGAGTCCCGCGCGGAGGTCACGAACAGCAGGTTCATCTCTTCCCCGCCGAAGGCCGCGCAGGTGGGCTGGCTAACCGGCAGTGTCACCGCGCCCGCGCTGCGGCCGTCCGGCGAATAGCGCTCGACCCGCGCGCCGCGCCAGTGGGCCGACCACAGGTGGCCTTGCGTATCCACGGTGGCGCCGTCCGGGTAGCGGTTCATCATGGTGCGGGCAAATAGCTGGCGATTGGAAATTTCGCCCGTGGCCGCATCGAAGTCGTAGCTGTAGATATTCCGGCGCGGGCTGTCGGCAAAATAGAAGCGGTTGCCGTCCGGACTCCAGCTGCAGCCGTTGGAGATATGGATATCCCGCTCCATTGTTTTCACTGTGCCATCGGCTTCCAGGCAGTAGAGCGCGGCTGTTGCATCTGGAGAGCCCTCAGAGCAACGAGAGTCGTCTTCCACCATGGTGCCGGCCCAGAAGCGGCCCTGGCGGTCGATCCTGCCGTCGTTAAAGCGCATGCCGGAATTTCCCGGCACCAGTATTTTCTGCCAGAGCATTTCTCCGCGCCGGTAATCGTAGAGGGCAAAACCGCTTTCGAAGGCGGCGACGATGCAGTTTTCGCGGTCGGTAAAGGCAAAGGCGCAGAGGCGTTCCGGGGTATCGAAGACCTCGGGTTCCCGGCTGGGCCACTGCAGGCGATAGAGTTTGCATGCCTGGATGTCGGTCCACCAGACGCTGCGGTCGCGGGCATTCCACTGCACGCCCTCACCCAGGGTATTGTTTACCTCGACAACGTCGAGCAGCTGTACTTCAAGCATGGGGCAGTTCCCTGTTGCCACTTCGGGTCAACAGCCGTTGCATGGCGATAAATGCAAACAGCAGCAGTCCGATGACGATTTTCGTCCACCAGCTGTTCAGGGTGCCGTCGAAGGAGATATAGGTCTGGATAACACCCATGATCAGCACGCCGATCAGGGTGCCCAGCACGTAGCCGGAACCGCCAGTGAGCAGGGTTCCGCCGATCACCGCCGCGGCTATGGCGTCCAGTTCCATACCCACCGCTGCCAGCGAATAACCCGAAAAGGTGTAAAAAGAATAGACGATGCCGCCGAGTGCGGAGAGAAAACCGCTGATGGCATAGATGGATATGGTGGTGCGCGCCACTGGCACGCCCATCAGGTGGGCCGACTGGGCATTGCCGCCGAGCGCATAGATGTAGCCGCCCAGGCGACTGAAGTGAGCCAGCAGTACCGCCGCCACCAGCACCACAACCAGCACCAGTGTGGAGGTGCCCACCCAGGCGTTGCCCGGCAGGAGTATGCCGAAGTCCGCCACGGTATCGTAGAAGGGGTGATCGATGGGCACCGATTCCTCGCTCAGGGTGGTGGCCAGGCCGCGGGCCAGGAACATGCCGGCCAGGGTGACGATAAACGGCTGCAGCCTGTAGTAGTGAATCAGTGCGCCCATGGTGGCACCGAACAGGCCCCCGCCGATCAGCAGCAGCGGGAATACCTGCAGCGGGTGCATGCCGTGCTCGCCGATCAGCACGCCGCAGGCCACACCGGTGAGAGCGATCACCGCGCCCACGGACAGGTCGATACCGCCGGAGATGATCACGAAGGTCATGCCGATGGCGGTGATCGCCAGGAAGGCGTTGTCGGAAAACAGGTTGGCCACCACGCGGGGGCTGCCGAAATTGTCGAACTGCAGCGAGCCGACCAGGAACAGCAGCAGGAACAGGCCGCCGGTGACATACAGGGAGGTGTACTTCGAATTGATCACGCCTGTGCCCTCCCCTTGGCAAACTTGAGCATTGTAAACAGCGCGGCCATCTGCGCCTGGAATCTGGGCGACTGCAACAACAGCACGAAGATGACCACCAGCGCCTTGATCAGCAGGTTAAATTTGGGCGGCAGGCCGCTCATGATGATAGTGGTGCTCAGGCACTGGATCACCAGCACACCTACTAATGAGAGCAGCAGCGAAAAGCGCCCGCCCATCAGCGAGGCGCCGCCGATCACCACCGCGAGGATCGCATCCAGTTCCAGCCACAGGCCGGCGTTGTTCGCGTCCGCGCCCTGGATGTCCGCCGCGGCGATCATGCCGGCCAGCGCGGCGCAGAGGCCGGCGATGCAGTAAACCATGAGTTTCACCGTGCGCGCATTGACACCCAGGTAGTGGCTGGCGCCGGCATTGCAGCCCACGGCTTCCACGAACAATCCCAGCGCGGTTTTGCGCATCAGCAGATGGATGGCGGCAAAGGCGATCAGCACCAGCACGATCGGGAAAGGCACGCCAAGAAGATCGCCGGTGCCGATAAAGGCGAAGCTGTCGTTCTGGAAGGTGACTATCTGGCCCGCATTGATCAATTGCGCAATGCCCCGCCCGGCCACCATCAGGATCAGGGTGGCGACGATCGGCTGTATGCCCAGGAAACTGACCAGGCTGCCGTTGACGGCGCCGGTCAACAGGCCCGCGGCGATACCGGCGAGCACCACCAGGAAAATACTGTCGACACCGCCGGTGATCAGGTTGGCGCAGACAGCGCCGGCAATGGCCATGGTGGCGCCGACGGAGAGGTCGATGCCGCCGGTGGCGATCACCAGGGTCATGCCGATGGCCAGCAGCGCCACCGGCGCGCTGCGGTTGAGCACGTCGATCAGGCTGCCGTAGAGGCGGCCGTCGACGATTTCGATCTGGAAGAATTCCGGTGCGAACACCAGGTTGATGGCCAGCAACAGGAAGAGACCCAGCAGCGGCCAGAGGTAGCGGCCGCTGATTCCTTTTATCAATCGGGAGGGCAACTTGCCGCGCAGGCCGGCCGGCGAAACTGGCTGCCCTTCGGCGGCAGCGGTTTGCAGGTTACTCACATCACGCCTCTTTGTTATCTAATTCCGCGTTACTCTGATCGTTGTGCTGAGCCCGAACTTTCACTGGCTTGTCATACCGGCGCAGACCGGTATCCAGGTCCGTGGCACCTGGATTCCGGCCTGCGCCGGAATGACGTCAGTGCTCTGTAGGAGCGGCGGGGCGGCCATCCGCCGTTGGCCGCGATCAATACAAGGCAGTCAGGCCTCGGCTATGGCCCGCATAATATTGTTCTCGGAAATATCCGCCCCCTCGATCTCCGCCACCTTGCGGCGGTCGCGCATCACGGCGACGCGATCGGAGAAGGCCACCAGTTCCTCGAGCTCCGAGGAGGTCACCAGCAGCGACATGCCGTCGCTGCAGAGTTTCTTGATCAGCTTGAGGATCTCCGCGTGGGCACCGATATCGACACCCCGGGTCGGCTCGTCCAGGAGCAGCAGTTGCGGTTGCGTGGCCAGCCAGCGGGCCAGGATCACCTTCTGCTGGTTGCCGCCGCTCAACTGCTCGATCGGCTTTTCCGCATCCGGGGTGGCAATTTGCAGCTCCGCGATAAACTTCTCCGCCAGCTGCTGTTGTTCGGCGCGGCTCATGGGCCGCCACCAGCCGCGGCGGGCCTGCAGGGCCAGGGCGATGTTTTCGCGAATCGACAGTGGGCCGACGATGCCGCTGCTCTTGCGGTCCTCCGGGCACAGGGCCAGGCCCGCGGCAATGGCCTCCGCCGGCTGACGGAAACTGCGTTCGCGACCGGCAAATTTCAGTTTGCCGGAGGATTTTTTGTCCACACCGAATAGCGCGCGGCAGACTTCCGAGCGCCCGGAACCGAGCAACCCGGCCAGGCCGACCGCCTCGCCGCGATTGACGGTGAGACTGGTCGCCTGCAGGGAGCCGCGCACGGCAACGGCTTCCATTTCCAGTAGCGGCTCGCCGGCGGCGCGGTTCTCCCGCTGCGGTGCGCGATGCGCCTGGGCCTGCAGCTCCTTGCCGAGCATATGGCCCACCAGCTGTTCCCGCGGCAGATTTGCGGTTTCGAATTCCCCGACGAGGGTGCCGTTGCGCAACACGGTGATGCGGTCGCAGACGGCGTAGACCTGGTCGAGGAAGTGGGTGATAAAGACGATACCGATACCCCTGGCCTTCAGCTCGCGCATCACCCCGAACAGCTGCTCCACCTCGCCGGAATCCAGGCTGGCGGTGGGCTCGTCCAGTACCAGCACCTTTGCCGACATGTCGACGCCGCGGGCGATGGCCACCAGCTGCTGTACCGCCACCGAATAGCTGGACAGGGGTTGGGTGACATCGATATCCAGGGCGAAACGCTTCAGCACCTCGCGGGACTGGCGGTGAATGCGCTTCCAGTCGATCAGGCCGAATCTTTTCGGCTCACGGCCCAGGTACAGGTTCTGCGCCACACTGAGGTTGGGCAGCAGGTTCACTTCCTGGTAGACGGTGCTGATACCGACGGACTGCGCCTGGGAGGTACTCTTCAGTTTCAGCGGCTCGCCCAGGTAGGTCATGGAGCCGCCGTCGCCTTCCAGGGCGCCGGTCATCACCTTGACCAGGGTGGACTTGCCCGCGCCGTTCTCGCCCAGCAGCGCGTGGATCTCACCGGCCCGCAGCTGGAAGTCGACGTTATCCAGTGCCCTGACACCGGGGTAGCGCTTTTCGATTTTACTGAGACTCAACAGCGTCATGGTTACCACCCACTATCAATTGGTCGCGCGTTTCTTGTATTCCTCGGCCGCGGTCGCCTGGGTGTAGAGGTCGCCGGTGGTGCTGATCAGCTTGTCGACTTTGCGCTCTCCGCCCAGGTATTTTTCAATCACGTCGAACGCCGGCCCGCCCAGGTGCGGGTTCAGTTCCACGGTGGCATTGGCCTCGCCGTCGGCCATGGCCTTGAAGTAATCCGGCACGCCGTCCACCGAAACGATCAGCATATCCTCGCCCGGCTTGAGACCGGCTTCCTTGATCGCCTGGATGGCGCCTATGGCCATTTCGTCGTTGTGTGCCCAGAGCGCGCAGATATCCCTGCCGCCGTTCTCCGCCTTGAGCATGGCTTCCATCACTTCCTTGCCCTTGCTGCGGGTGAATTCGCCGGTCTGGCTGCGCACTATCTTCGCGTCGGGGTAAGCGGCGATGATTTCATTGAAACCCTTCATGCGATCGATGGCCGCGGTGGCGCCGACGGTGCCCTGCAGTTCGATAATGCTGCAGTTGCCATCGGTCTCTTCCATCAGCCACCTGGCCGCGCGGCGGCCCTCCTCGACAAAATCCGAGGCGATGCGGGTCAGGTAGAGGGATTTGTTGTCGACGTCGACATTGCGGTCGAGGATGACCACCGGAATACGCGCCCGCTTGGCCTCGCGCAGCACCGGCTTCCAGCCGGTTTCCACCACCGGCGCAATCATGATGGCGTCCACGCCCTGGGCGATAAAGCTGCGCACCGCCTTGATCTGGTTTTCCTGCTTCTGCTGGGCGTCGGAGAACTTGAGGTCGATACCGCGGCGCCTGGCCTCGGCCTTGACGGATTCGCTGAAGCTGGTGCGCCAGCCGCTCTCGGAACCCACCTGGGAAAAGCCGACGGTGATGGCCGCGGCGGATTGGGCGACGCTGAAGGCCAGGGCGAATGCGCTGGCGATAATCGGGATCTTTTTCATGGTGCTCTCCTCATCGCAAGGATCTGTTTATATTTATTTTTTGCAACTACTCCCCTCCCCGCTTGCGGGGGGGCTGGGGGACGGGGCTTCGATCGGCACCCCCTCTCCCTAACCCTCTCCCCAAGGGGGAGGGGACTGTTTTGTGCCTGAATTGAACTCCGGTGGCGTCGCCAGGCGGAGCTTATTCAGCGGAAAAACGATAAACCGTCGTCTGCCTGTACTCCTCTCCCGGCTCTACGATAACCGACGGGAAATTTCCGTGATTGACCGCATCGGGAAACCCGTGGGTTTCCAGGCACAGGCCCGCATACTGTGTCATCGGCGAGCCGCTGTCGCGGTTGCGGCTGCCGTCGAGGAAATTGCCGCTGTAGAACTGCACTCCCACCTCGGTCGAATCGATTCTCACGCAGCGGCCGGAGGCCGGGTGGGTGAGTGCCGCAATCGGCTTCAGCTTCTTTTCCGCTGTTTCATCGACGACCCAGAAATTGTCGTAGCCGCCGGGCCAGTCCCGAATATCGCAGCCGATTTTCTTGCGTTTGCGGAAATCCACCGGTGTGCCGGCGACGTCGAGCAGTCTTCCGGTGGGGATCAGTTCGCCATCCAGTTCGAGCAGCCTGTCCGCGAAAATCTCCAGCTCGTGATCAAGGATGCCGTCGCGGCCCGCCAGGTTCCAGTAGCAGTGGTTGGTCAGGCTGACCGGGGTGGCGCTGTCCGCCTGCGCCCGGTATTCGAGCGTCAGGGAATCGTCTTCGCCCAGGCAGTAGGTCAGTTCCACGGCCAGTTTGCCCGGGTAGCCGGCGTCGCCGTCGGGGCTCTCGCAGCGGAAGGTCACCGCCTGTCCTGTCGCGCCCGATTCGCTCTGTACTATCTGCCAGCGCCTGCTGGCCAGGCCCTCGGGGCCGCCGTGCAGGTGATTGCGGCCGTCGTTCGCCGGCAGGACAAATTCACACCCGCCGATGCTAAAGCGCGCCCCGCCGATGCGGTTGGCCACGCGACCGGCGGTGACGCCGAGGTACCAGTGGTTGTCCAGCCAGTGCTGCGGATTCCCGTAGGTCAGCAGGATATTGTCTCTATGGCCGTAGCGGTCCGCGGTGTGTATCGACAGCAGGCTGGCGCCGAGATCGCACAGCCGCACCTGTGTGCCCCGGCTGTTCACCAGGGTCACGGTGCGCAGCGGCGGGTCGCCGGCGAGCGGAGTGCCGCCCACCGGAACTGTCACCGACTCGATACCGCGGGGCATGGCCAGCTCAGCCATCTCAGTCGACATTAATGGCATCGCGTGTCTTTTCCCCGTTCACCAGGCGCAGAATACCCAGCGGGTTGCCGTCTTTCAGCGCGTCCGGCAGCAGGCCCTGCGGATAATTCTGGAAACAGATGGGGCGCAGGAAACGCTCGATGGACCGGGTGCCCACGGAGGTAAAGCGCGCGTCCGTGGCCGCCGGGAAGGGGCCGCCGTGCATCATCGAGTGGCAGACTTCCACTCCGGTGGGGAAACCGTTGACGACGATGCGGCCGACGCGGTTGCGCAGCAGCTCCACCAGGTCGCCGTAGCCGGCCAGTTCCGCCTCGGTACAGTGCAGGGTGCCGGTGAGCTGGCCCTGCAGCGCGGCGATGGCCTGCAGCAGTTCTTCGCGGTCGCGGCACTTCACCACCAGGGACATGGGGCCGAAGACCTCTTCCTGCAGTTCGCCGTTGGCGAGGAAATCCTGGGCGCTCACGGTCAGCAGGCCCGCCTGGCAATGGAAGCCACCGCCTTCACTGGCAGCTTCACCGGCGGCCACCTGCTCCACGCCCCGCTGGTCGCGCAGCTTGGCCACGCCGCCCTGGTAGCCCTGCAGGGTGTTCTTGTTCAGCATCACGCCGGCACCGACTTTGGCCAGGGCTTCGCCGGTGGCACCGATAAAGCGCTCCAGATCCTCGCCTTCCACTGCCAGTACCAGGCCCGGGTTTACACAGAACTGGCCGGTGCCCAGGGTCAGGGAGCCGACGAAGCCCTCGGCGATAGCCTCGGCGGAATTCTTCAGGGCTTCCGGCAGCAGCACCACCGGGTTGATGCTGCCCATTTCCGCGAAGACCGGAATCGGTTCCGGCCGCTCGCTGGCGAGCTTGAACAGGGCCGTGCCGCCGGCGGTGGAACCGGTAAAGCCGACTGCCTTGATGCCCGGCGCCCTGACCAGCTCGGCACCGACCCGATTGCCGGCACCGAGGATCAGGGAGAAGACGCCCCCCGGCAGGCCGCACTTTTTCACCGCTTTATCGATGGCCTGAGCCACCAGTACGCTGGTGCCCGGATGGGAGTTGTGCCCCTTGACGATCACCGGGCAGCCGGCGGCAAAGGCGGAGGCGGTATCGCCGCCGGCGACGGAGAAGGCCAGTGGGAAATTGCTGGCACCGAAGACGGCCACCGGACCCAGGGCCTGGTTGAAGCTGCGCAGGTCCGGGCGCGGCAGCGGCTGGCGGTCCGGCAGCGCGGTGTCGATGCGCGCATCCAGGTATTCGCCCTCGAGGATCCAGTCGGCGAACAGGCGCAGCTGGCCGCAGGTGCGGCCGCGCTCGCCTTCGGCGCGGGCGCGGGGGTAGCCGGTCTCGGCGGAGACGCGCTCCAGCAGTTCATCGCCGAGCGCCATGATTTCGTCGGCGCAGGCGTTCAGGAACTCGGCGCGCTTTTGCGGCGTGGTGTTGGAGAATTCCGCAAAGCATTCGGTCGCGGCCTGGACGGCCTCGGCGACCTGGAATTCGTCGGCGCAGGTGAATTGCGGTTCGAGGTGCTCGCCGCTGGCCGGATTCACGCCGTAAAAGGTATCGGCGCGGCCGTCGAGCCATTTGCCGGCGATCAGTTGTTGACCCGTAATCGTCATCTCGTATCTCCTTTTGTTTACTGGTTCCAGAGCGGGCGCCCTAAACGCCCAGATGGGCAGAATGTTAGCGCTACCAAAGCGCTATGTTACCCACCTAGACCCCCTTAGATCCAGCCGCCGTCGACAATAAAGTTCTGCGCGGTGCACATGGCGCTGTCGTCGGAGGCGAGGAAGAGCGCCATGGCGGCGATATGCTCCGGCAACAGCTCACCCTTCATGCTCTGGCCGCGCGCTATATCCTCGCGGGCCTTGTCGTCCACCCACATGCGCAGCTGTTTCTCGGTCATTACCCACCCGGGCACCAGGGTGTTCACGCGGATTCTGTCCGGCCCCATGTCCCGCGCCAGGCCGCGGGTCAGGCCCTCGATGGCCGCCTTGGAACTGGTGTAGCCGGGCATGCCGCCCTGCCCCGCATGCCAGCTCATGGAGCCCAGATTGATGATGGATCCACCACCGAGCTGTTTCATCTGCGGGTAGGCCGCCTGGGCGGCGAAGAAATGGTGGCGCATGTTGACCGCCAGGCACTGGTCCCACTGCTCCGGCGTCACCTCGCGGAAATCGTGGCGTTTGTCGTTGGCGGCGTTATTGACCAGCGTGGAAATGGGGCCCGTCTCCTCACCCACGCGGGCGATGACGCCCTGCAATTTTTCGATATCGGTGAGGTCGCAGTGGAAGAATTCCACAAGGCCACCGGTGTCCCGCTTGCGCAGGCTTTCCACCAGTGCCAGGGACTCGGCCTCCTGGATATCCACAAAGGCCACCTTGCAGCCCTGCTGGTAGAAGGATTCCACCAGGCTGGCGCCGATACCGGAGCCGCCGCCGGAAATAAACACGGTTCTGTTTTTCAGGCTGGGGTATTGGTTGGTCAAATTCATCATCCGCTCTTTATGCTCTTTTGTGTTAGCACCCACTGGTATGAGTGCCCTGTAGGAGCGGCCGTTGGCCGCGACTGATGTGGCTACTGGCTGAAACCGACCGCGGCCATGGGCGGTTGGCCGCCCCGCCGCTTCTCTAAAGCGGCTCCTGATGTCAACCACTAATCTGGTTTCCGCTGTCCAACCATTACTGAGTTTCAGGCTTCTCTACGTGGTCGCTCAAGGCGCCTACAAGATG
>NZ_JCBAJA010000040.1:0-44191 GCF_059834885.1 Microbulbifer sp. SE14
TCTGGTTTAAGGCGCTTAGCGACCTTGTGATTCAATCTCAACCAGATTAGGGGACTGACCCCTTCCAAAGCTAGATCAATGCCTCGCCGCTTTATTACATCTCCTACAGGGTGGTGGGACCGGATCTGTTCGCTGCAGGCTGGCTCCTACGGCGGTCCTTCGGCCCGTTTGCCGAACTGGGGCTTGGCAGTCCCGGGGTCCTCTCCCCCGGCCCCATTGACTCGCGCCATCCCTGGCGCTCACCCGCTTCGCGGGATACCCGCTCCCCCAGCCCCTCTCCCGCAAGCGGGAGAGGGGAGTATTAGGCCGCGGGAAGGAAGTCGATCGGGTAGAGGATGGTGATGGTCGGTACACCTTCCTTCGGACCGAAGTTGAAGCGTTTTACCCGCATCAGGATCTTGGTGTTCAGGGACGGGGAATTCATATCGCTGGACTCCACCTTGGCCAGGGACACCGAGCCGTCAGGTTCGATGGTGATTTTCAGGACCATCTTGCCTTGCAGCGCCGGGTTGTTGCGCAGTTCGCGGTTGTAGATGCGATACAGCGAGGCCTTGTAGCGGTCGAAGACGATCTGGATCTCCTCGTCGGTACGGGACGGGCCCACGCCGTCGCTGAGCGGCCGGTCCTCGCCGGCGAAGTCGCCCTCGGTACCGATGGAGCTCTCCACCCGGGAGAAGGCCACCCCTGCCAGTGCCGTGCCGGTGCCGCCGGCGTTGCGGCTGAGTTCGGCGGTGTTGATGCCGCCGCTGCCCGCCGTCGCGGCCGCGGTGATCAGCGAGCGCTGGCTGCGGTTTTCCTTCTTGCCCGCGGTACTGAGCTGTGTCTGCTGGCCGAGGCGGTTGTCCAGGTCGTCCTGGATAAGGTCCTGGAAGTTGTCCTTGAAGGCCAGGACGCCGGCACGCTCGGCTTTCTTGCGCGCTTCCTTCTTCTCCGCCTTGGTGGGCTTGGGATCCTGCTTGGCCACTTCCTGCTTGGGCTCGGGTTTCTTCTCCTCTTGCTTTGGTTTCGGCTGTTCCGGCTCTGGCGGCGGTTTGGGCTTGGTTTTCTTCTCGATGACCAGCTTGGCCAGGCGCTCGGGAATTTCCACCACCTCATCCTTGTCCGGCTCCGGCAGTGTCCACAGGGGTACCATATAGCCGAGGAACAGGGCGATCAGCAGGGAGGCAAACAGGCAGCGGCGGAAGCGCCGTTCGTCCTCGCCCTGGGTATGCCAGGGCATCACCATCGGGCGGTATTCCGGCGCCTCGTACTCGCGGGTTACCTCGAACTCGAATCGGGATTCTTCCTCCTCGCGGCGAAGATTCTCCGCGCGTTCGTCCAGTGCGAAAATTTCGTCCTCGCAGTCCTCGATTTTCTCGAGCACGCGGCGGCGGCGCTCCTGCAGCAGGTCGAGATTGGCGTTGTAGATGCTGACCGTATGCTGGATACGGCGGATGACCGCCCTGGAGGCATCCTCGCGGTAGTCATCGGCCCAAAAGAGATCTCCGGCACCAACTTCTTCCAGCCTGTTGAGCCGCTCGGAAATCTCGTCGAGAAGCTGATGCTTGGTGCCGTCCTTACGCAGCTCTTCCAGCTTCTCGTCGATCTGCCGCTGCTCACCCTCGAGCACGTGCAGGCGCCGGCGAACCGATTCCAGTTCGCCGCTGACCGCTTGCTGTAGTTGAAGAAAATTACTCACAAACTTCCATTAACCTTGAGATGCTTTCTGAATTACCGCCAGGGAGACCTTGGTGTAGCCCGCGTCGGTACAGCTGGACATGACTTTCTTGAGCAAGCTGAACGGGATGGTCCTGTCTGCGAGAATATTCACTTCCGGCGGCAGCCGGTCCTGCTCTTCCCCCTCTGCAGCTACGTCTGCTCCGTCCCCTGCGGCTGCGTCCGCGTCGCCTCCCTGGGCAACAAGCAGGGCCTTGCCCATCTCGGCGATCATCGCCTCCTTGATAGCCTCAATAACTGTTTCCTCACTGTTGACCACTTCCTCGATGGCAATGATCGGGGTGGATTCAACGAGTATTTCCTTGTCGGTCACCATCAGGGTCACGGTTTCCCGCGGCTTGGTCTCCACCACCGAGTCCGGCAGGGTAATCACCTTGGGCGGCTCCAGCGCCTCGTTGCTGGAGGTGTTAGTCAGCAGGAAGAACACCAGGATGGTGAATACATCCATCAGGGACGTCAGGTTCATGCCCGAGGTCTTCTTGCGCTTGTGGCTCCTGGCCATGCGCTTCATGCGTCGGCTTTCACGTTTCACGGCGCATCTCCTATGGATATATCCGGGAACAGAACCACATGCTCTACCGCATCCGGGTCATCGGGATCGGCGCCTTCCTCGCGCACGTCGACGCCGCGCACCGTGTCCATGACTCCGACCAGGTGCTCATAGGCAATGTTCGGCTCCATCAGCAATATGGTGTCGGTTTTCTCCGGATAGCTGCCCTTGACCTGAAGCAGAAACTGGCTCAGCTTTTTCAGGTCGTAAACCTCTTCCGTCGGCAGCACGGCCAGAGTTTCTCCCGCTTGCGCCCCCTCTTCCGAAGATCCGGCGGATTCGGTCTGTACCTCGGCTTCTCCACCCTGCTCTCCTGTATTCAGGTTTGGGAAGCGGGCGATCACCTTTTCACCATCACTGATTTCCAGTGCCTCCTGGCGCACCACCACTTCCACTGTCACAGTGGGATCGTCTGGCGCGCCGCCGCCGGCACCGCTCGGCATGTTCAACTCCAGGATGGTGACCCGAGAAAACACTGCCGATACCAGCAGGAAGGGCACCAGCACCACCATCAGGTTCAGGAAGGCGGTGATATCCAGCTCCGGAGCTTCTTTGTTTCTCGCGTGGCGCCCTCTTCTCATTACACTTTTTCCACTTGCTGCGCTTCAGCGACGCTTTCAGCAGTCTCGGCACCGTCTTCGGTTACGGCAACGCTCTCCTCGGTACCGGCTGACTCCCCTTGGACCTCGACCTTGTCAGTGGGCTTATCGTCACCGGCGGGAACATCTATCTCGTGGCGGCGGCGGGTGGAGGCGGAGATATGGTTGAGGGCCTTGACCGATACCATCTCCAGGCTATCGATAATCTCGCCGGTCAGGGAGTTCAACAGTGCGTGAACCACCAGCAGCGGAATACCGGTCATCAGGCCGAAGGCGGTGGTGTTCATCGCCACGGAGATACTGGCGGACAGCAGGTCGGCCTTCTCCGCCGGGTTGGCGTTGGCCACCGCGGTAAATGCCTCAATCAGGCCCATGATGGTACCCAGCAGACCGAGCAGGGTGGCGATATTTGAGAAGAGGGCCACATAGGGGGTGCGCTTTTCGAGCTGGGGAATGATTTCCATCATGCTCTCTTCCATCGCGATCTCGATATCCTCGCGGCGGCGCACCGTGCCCTGGCGGGCCAGGCCCATGGACAGCAATTTGCTGACGCTGGAGTTGTCCTGCTTGACCAGGTTGCGCGCGCGATCGAAGTCACCGGAGGCCAGGACCGGCTGCAGCTGGTCCCATTTGGCGCGATTGGTGTGACGCTCGTAGATCAGGCGGATATAGCGCTCGGTCGCCACTGCGATACCCAGGGCGGCCACCACCAGAATGGGGTACATGAAGGTACCGCCTGTCTGGAAGAACGCGATTACGCTGTTGAAAAAGTCCATTACAAACCCTCTTTATAAATACCGCGGTAATTTTGTTGTTGAATCTTTGGTTGATGGGCACGCTTCGCTTTGCCCATGCTACGATTTTTTGTAGGAGCCTGCTTGCAAGCGAACATCCTTGAGGCCCTTTCCACCTCTTTTTTTCGCCTGCAAGCAGGCTCCTACAGGGGTCTCTTAATCGCCTGAGAGACTCAGCTCGTAGAATTCCAGTTCGCGCATAAAGACTTCTTTGTCCAGGGGCTTCAGCTTGTCATCCATCAGGCTGGAGACCAGGTCGCTCTCCACTCCCACCTCGGAACTCTTCCACGGCACTATGTAGAGAGATTTTGGCGCTTCCTTGTTGCCGATGATCGAGATACCGGAAAGCTCCTTGACCTGGTTATCCACTTTCTTCTCTTCAGAACTCTCGGATTGTGCCTGCGCGGTGGCGCCCGACAACAACAAGGCGAAGAAAACTGAAACTTTCGAATTTAGCGTTTTCACTGGCCCGCTCTCCTCTTCAGGTCTGCTATCCAGATGCTCACGTCTTTATCGTCCGGTTCCAGGCTCAGGTATTTATCGAATTGTGCCAGAGCGCACTGCAGATCTTGCAGATACAGATCACACAATATGCCCAAGTTCTTGATCAGCGGCAGATATTCCGGATTTTCTGCCAGTGCATTCACATAGATTTTTCTCGCCTCGGCGAAGCGGCCCTGCTTGCGGTACAGCACCGCCAACTCGTTGGTCGCCACCGGATGGGCGGGGTCCACTTCCAGCGCCTGCAGGAATGTCTCTTCCGCGTTCTTTTCATCGCCGCTCTTGTAGTAGGCGATACCCAGATTGATATAGGGGGCAGGCAGGCGCTTTTCGCGCTCGACGACGGACTGCAGCAGCTCGATTGCAGCCGGGAAGTTTTCCTCGCGCAGGTATTCCAGGGAGCGCTCGAAGTCGCGGTTGACGCTGCCGGAGACGCGTACCGAGGAGTAGTCGGATGCCTTGCCGCTGCTGGTGGGCGTGCTGGCGCAGGAGGCCAGCAGCATTGCCACCGCCAGAACGACGAGTGCTTGTAGTGTTCTTTGGAATTGGGTCATAAATCCTCTTTGGTGCCACTGTTCGGCGCCCTCTCCCCCGGCCCCTCTCCCGCAAGCGGGAGAGGGGAGCTTTCTTATCAACCTTCTGTACCGGACAGGGGCTCTCCGACGCTGGCCTGTTCCGGCGCTTCCGGTGCCGGTGGGAGGGGCACTATGCTCTGCATATACTCTCCCGCGTCTTCCGCCCTTGCGTAGCGCGCCGGCACCAGGCTGGCGAGTTTGCCGATGCTCTTGTCGATCCAGGCGTTGTAGATACCGACACCCAGCAGTTCGACGTTCTTCTCGTGCACCGAGATGGCCTTTTCCTCGAAGGGGTATATCTGCTCCTCCAGGGCCAGCTCGTACTCCTCCAGTTCCAGCGCGCTCAAATTGGTGGGTCGCTCCGACTCCTTCAGCGCCTGGCTGAAGTGGAGGTAGATCTCGGCCAGGTAGAAGGTGGTCGCCGCGGTCACGTCCGCCACCTGGTAGTCGATCAGGTCGGTGTAGGCGCTGATGGCGGCCTTCATGCGCCGGCGCTTCTCGTTCAGGTTGCGCTCGATGGGCGCAACGAGACGCACCTGGGTAAAGGCGTCGAAACTCGGCTCAGCCAATTGCAGTGCCGCGTTGCCGGCCAGGTAGCGGGTGCGGTCGTTGCGCGCATTGCCGCCGCGCAGTTCGATGCGCACCATTTCCCTCAGCTCGTCCATATAGAGTTTCTGGTCGCCGGCGGTCTTGTAGAGATCGGCGATCTTCTGTCGCGTTTCCAGGGCCGGCTCCATCGGGCTGGGGAAAAGTTTTACGTAACGGCGCAGCACATTCAGGGCCTTGCCGTTGTCCTTGGCCGCGCTGTAGAGATCCGCAGCCTGGGTCAGTGCCTCGCGGCGCACATCGTCGTCTTCCGATTCCCGTTCGATACGCTCGAATTCCGCCGCCGCCAACAGTATCTCGCCGCTCTCCTGATAGACCACGGCGAGCTTCTTGGTGACGTCTTTGGCCAGTTTGTGCTCGGGGAAATTGCGACGGAAACCGTTCAGTACTATCGCCGCCTGGGTCCAGTCCTTGAGCACGATGAGTGAGGCTGCCGCGTCGTATTCGGCGGTGGCCAGCAGGGTTGCGCCGGGTGCGGCCTCGCGGATGCGCAGGAAGTGACCGGCCGCAGTGGCGTGATCCTCCTGTTTGCGCGCCAGGTCGCCCTGCTGGTAGATGGACGCGGCCAGGTTGTCCACCAGCCCGGCCTTGTCCTTTGCTTCCGCCGCGGTCAGTGCCAGGGCCTCGCCGTAGGCGGATTCCGCATCGACGAAGGCTTCGGTATCGAAGGAGGCGTGGGCGACCATTATCCAGGCAGAGCGGCGAATCTCCTGTTCCGCCGCGGGGAATTTCTCCAGCAGCAGGCGGCCGTTGTGTATGGTCTGCGGGAAATCCTTCAGGCCGTAGAGGTCCTCCACCGCACCCACCATGATCTGCGGCGCCTTGCCGTGCTCCGGGAAGGTGTCGGCAAACTTGAGCGATGACCGGATAATTTCCCGCAGCAGTGGCGCGCGCTGGGCCGCAGCTGCGCCCTTGAGGTTATTGGCCAGGTGCTCGCGATAGGCATACACGGCGGCGTAGCCGGCCTCGCTGGAGTCCTTGTGCGCCGGGTAGTCGTAAGCGGTGCGCTCGTATTCCAGCGCCGCGCCGTGGAAATCACGGTTTTCCAGCATCAGGCCGGCGAGCTGGTAGTTGATCTCCGGCGCGCGCGGCTTGTCGCTGAAGGATTTCAGGTAACCGCGGTACCAGTGAATCGCCTCTTTGTAGTGTTCCGCCTTCTTGTCCTTCAGCTTTTTATTCTGGTAGGCGGCGTGATAGTGGCTGGCCAGGTCGATCAGGTTGCTCTGCAGGAACTCGACCACTTCCCCGTATTCATTGATATCGAATACCGTCCAGTACTCCGCCTCGAGCGCATAGGTGGTTGCGAATTCCTTCTTGGCGTCCAGCACCAATTTGGGGAAGCCACCCGTCTTGTAGATCTCGATCACGCGGATGGAAAAGTCCGCAGACACCTTGTGCAGCGGGTTGCGCTCCACAAAGGCGTTGTAGGATTTGGCCGCATCCTGATAGCGGCGCTTGTCCAGGTAATACTCGCCGAGGCTGCTGTACACCAGGGGTTCGTAGTCGCGCCCGCCCTTGCGGGAGAAATAGTCGACGATCGACTCGGCGCCTCCCAGGTAGGAGAAGCTCAGGCTGACGACGCGGAAGGTATCCTCGACATGTTTGCGCTCGACGTCGTTGGTCTGTTGCTCGAAGTCGTAGCCTTTGGAAACCTTGTAGTCGAGCATGGCGATATAGTCGTCCAGCGCCATCTCGTACATGTCCTGCTTGAACAGGGACCAGCCGCGCTTGTACAGCGCCAGTTCGTAAAAACTGGAGACCTCCCCTATGCCGATGACCTTGCCGTAGGCCTCTTCCGCATCCAGGTATTTCCTGCGGGTGAAATAGTATTCACCGAGACGGAAATAGGACTCGTCGATATGCCGCGAGTTCGGGTACTTGGCCACCAGCTGTCGCAGCACGTCAACGGCGGCGTCGATCTGCCCGGTTTCCTCGTAGGCGCGGGAGAGCTGGTACATCACCTGGTCGTTGCGATCGTACAGCGGGTATTTGGCCAGCAGGTCGCGGTAGAGGTCGATGGCCTCGCGGGCGTTGGCGGACAACATCGCATCGGCGTCGCCGCCGGGCAGCGCCGGCGCGGTGCTGTCCGCGGCGATATCCGCGCTCGCGGTGGCCCGCGCCTCGAACTCGCGGTCCGACTCCCCGGGACCGCTGGCAACATTGTTCGCGGCAGCGGCCGATGCCACGGCCAGGGGTGCACTGGAGGGAGTCGGTGCATCCAGTTTCTTCGATGGAGCCGCGGCATCCGCATCGATGGAAACCACGGCACCGCTGTCGGCGGTTGCCCCGGCGACGCTGTCGATGGCCGCGTCTTCGGCGCGGTGGGCCTGCTTGATCTTCAGGTCGGCGATGCGCCGCATGGCCTCCGGCGTCAGGCTGGTTTCCGGGGTTTCCTGCAGGTATTTCTGGTAGCTGGCCAGGGCCTTCTCCAGGCTGCCGTCGATGTACTCCTCTCTGATTTCGATATCGACTTTCTGCAGGCTGCCGATGGTCTTGCCGCTGTTGACGGCACAGGCGTTCAGCAGCAGGGCCATGGAGGCCAGCGTCGCGCAGCGTTGCACACATGTTGCGACAGAACGCCCTGTGGGAGCCTGCTTGCAGGCGAAACCGATCGCACTCCGCAGCTTTGCGCCTGCAAGCAGGCTCCTACAGGTGGCTTTTTCTACAGAAAATGCCGAGCGGCTATTCTGGGGAGACTTTGTCACTGCTCACCTCCCTCTTCCGCCGGCGCTTCCAGTTCCGGCGGGTTGTCCTGCGGCAGAGGCTCCGGCTGGTTGGCGCGGTGCTGTTCGATTTTCCGCTGGTCGGCGCGCTGTTCCTGCAGCTCGTTGGCGCGGTCGTAGCTATCCGCCAGGGCGAAGCGGGCCTTGATCTGGTAGCTCTCCAGCTGTGCGCGGCGGCGGTCCAGTTCATTGACGGCCAGGGCTTCCAGCATATTGCCCTGGCGCGCCATCAGGGTATCCAGCCTGTCCTGGACGCCCTTCAGCTGCGCGCGCAGGCGGCGAATGCTGTCGTTGTAACCGGTGTAGCTGTGGGTGGCGGCCTGGCGGCTGCGCACGAAGGAGTGGTAGACGGTCTGCAGCTGCTCGATTTCCTCGTTCAGCTCCTGCAGGTGCTTGTAGGCTTCCGTCAGGCGCTGATCGTATTCGGTGGCGAGGCGCCAGTTGAGTACGCCCTCCAGGCGCGCGATACGCGCTTCGGTTTCCTCGCTGTAGTGACGGGGTCCACGGCCGAGCAGTTTGCGCATGCCCTGCAGTTGCAGGCGCGCTTCCTGCTCCTCGGCTTTGGCCAGGTATTCCGGGCGGCGGGTTACCAACATCTGCTCGATGCGGCTGGCAAATTTGTCCCGCTGTTCGACGCGCAGCTTGATGCGCGCGTCCAGCTCGCGGAATTTCCGGTCCAGGCCCGGCAGCAGCGGTTCATAGTAGGCGCGGCGCAGCTCGATAATGTTCTCGTAGGCACTGAGACTTTTCAGCCACTCCTCGTTGCGCTCGAACAGGTCGTTCAGGTCGCGGTAGTTGCGCAGGAATTCCTGGTAGTCATTGGAGGCCATCAGGTCGAGGAGGTAGTGGGTTTCCGGCGCATCGGGCAGGTTGCGCAGCGCCACCACCCAGTTTTGCACCTGGGTGGCCTCCTTGCGGCGCAGCGCCTCGAGGAATTTCCCCTCGCGGATGCTCTCGATGGACGCGGTGAGGGTGTCTATCTCGTTGCCGAAGGTTTCCAGTGCGCGGCCGTAGTTGATTGCGGCGGTACTGTGTACGTCCAGCTTGCCGTAGGCATAGGGCACCGCGAGCATCGCCTCCTGCACCGATTCGTTGGTGACCTTGCGACCCTGCAACAGCTTCCAGGGCACCAGCGCGCGGTCGTAGCGTCCGGCCCTGGCCTCCACCCAGCCGGCACCGAGCAGGGCGCGGTTGGAAAAGGGGCCCTCGAGATTCACACGGTCGAAATAGGGCCTGGCCAGCTCCAGCTGGTCGGCTTCCATCAGATAGGAGCCGAGCAGCAGGTTGGTCTTGTCGTAGAGCGCCTGTTTGGCCGTGTCGGAGCTGCGGTTTTTACCCAGCGCGGTCAGCTCCAGGACGCCGCGCTCTTCCTGCCCTGCCTTCAACTGGGCGATACCCAGGTTGTACTGCACGAATCCGTCGAGGGATTCCTCGCCCTTCAGGTCCTTTAGAAGCTCCACCGCCTCGTCGAAGCGGCCCAGCTCCATGTAAACCCGCGCGCGCAGGAACTGCTCCTCGGCGCGCACGCGCTCGGGCACCCGCCCCTCGATCATCTCCAGGGCGTGCAGGGCATTGCGGGGCTGCTGCTTGTGGTAGTGAATTTTTGCCAGCCGATAGGCGGCCTCGTTGCGCACCGGCTGCGGCACATTGCCCTTCAGCACTGCCTCGATGGCCCGACCCGCCTCGCGGTGCATGCGGTAGGAGAGCTCCAGGTCGCCTACGGAGAATTCCGCCTGCCCCAGGTGCGCGCTGAAGGGATCCAGCCCCGGCTCGTCCAGGCGGCGGTACTGGTCCAGCTCTGTGTCCAGCCCGACAATCGCGTCAAAATACTTCTCCTGATAGGCCTGGAACATGGCCTCGCCGAAGAACAGGTCCTCGAGCTTGTCGCTCTCGCCATCGGCGGCCGCGGTGGGGCTACAAAACAGCGCGGCGACAAGTGCCCACAGCGCGGGTAGAGCAGCCCGCAGCGATGCCGGTGCAGCGCCGCGCAAAGCGGATACCAGTCGGGGATACATGGCTACCAGTCCTTGAAGTTAATCGCGGACTCGCCTCCGGCAATCTTGATCTCGACAAATTTGGGTCCCACCTCCTTGTCCACCTGGTAGCTGGCATTGGCCTTGACCTCCCTGCCCGACGGGGATTTGCCGATAAAAACCACCTCCAGCGGGTGGCTTCCGGCCTGTACGTTGCCGGTGTAGATCCTCTGCACGCCCCCCTTTTGCAGCGCTTCGATTTCGCGGAAGGTGTAGAGGTGGTGGGCAACTATCTCATTGTTGAGTTTGAGCTGCACCGCCTCCAGGTCAAAAGGCTGCGCATCTGCAAGGGAGACAAAAAAAGAGACCTGGGTGTTGGAGGGAAAGAGTAATTTTTCCTCCAGTTGCGCCAGTTCGGCAGTCAGGTTTATCACGTCCTTTTTGACATCCTGGATCTGCTCATCGAGCCCGCGGATCTCATCGCGGCTCACGCCCTGCGCCATTGCGGTGCACGCCAGCAGTAGCAAAATTGTTAACTGTAGAATTCTGACCATGTTATTTACCTCTGACCCTACCTCTAACAATGAACGCCGGCGACGCCGCGGCCGCGAACCGGCCGCTTGGAAAAGCCTGTAAACAGGGGACTTTCAGTCAGCGGGATTGTATTGCAATCCGGGCACGGCCAAATGTGAGACAGGTCAAATCTCGCGCATCCGGGCGCGATAGATTTTTATTTGGCCCATGCGGGGAAAGTTTTAGCGGGAGATAAATTCGGCGGTGTTATCTGCAGCGACATGGCATCCACTACGACTCGAAACAGTGATCGCCTGCTCAGTTCACCGGGAGGATTTTCTAAAAATGTGAATTGGGTTGGGCGGAACGTTTCGAACCAGTGCGCATACTGGGCCGGAGCCCGGAGAGAAGAAATATTCGGCGGAGCTTCCGGCAGGGCAATCGAATAGCGACACGCTCGCGGCGTCAGCCGGGATAGCGGCATAAAAAAAGGCACCCGCTCTCGCGAAGTGCCTTTGAGAATGGTGCCCAGGGCGGGACTTGAACCCGCACGGCCAGAGGCCACTACCCCCTCAAGATAGCGTGTCTACCAATTCCACCACCTGGGCAAAAAAACAAACAAACTGTTACGACTGATCGTCACCCTCGGCCGGGGATTCTTCTGAATCCGCTGCCGGGACCTCTCCGGATTCCGCTGCCGGAATCTCCGGAACGTCGTCGGCCTCCGGCTGCGCATCCAGCTGCGGGATATCGCCGGGGACGTCGCTGTCGATTTGCGGCAGCTCGCCCGGCTGCTCGACCGCTTCCGGGATCTGCGGCAGGTCCGCATCGATATCGGCCTCGGCACCCTGCCTGGCCAGCAGCGCCAGGCCGAGACTGGTCACGAAGAAAACCGTAGCCATGATGGCGGTCAGGCGCGAGAAGAAGTTGCCGCTGCCCTGGCTGCCGAATACGGTCTGGGAGGCCCCGGCACCGAAAGAGGCACCCGCCTCAGCGCCCTTGCCCTGCTGCAGCAGAATCAGGCCGATAATGCTGAGCGCGGTCAGGACGTGTAGGATTAAAACCAACTTTTCCATTGTATGGAAACTCTCTATCTGGGTTCCGCAAACCCGTTATTCAGTATTCTCTGTATTTCGCCGATTGAGCCGTTAACCGGCCGCGCGGCAGATCTTCGCAAATTCTTCCGCGTCCAGCGAGGCTCCCCCAACTAGGGCGCCATCAATGTCCGCCTGGGCAAACAACGCTTCAGCATTGTCCGCCTTTACACTGCCGCCGTACAGAATCTGCACCGCGGCGCCGGCATCGCCCAGGCTCTCGCGGATAAACCGGTGCACTTCCTGCGCCTGCTCCGGAGTCGCGGTCCTTCCCGTGCCTATGGCCCAGACCGGCTCGTAGGCGACGACTGCGCGACTCCAGATATCGCCTTCCCCGGCATCCATAACCGCCTGCAGCTGTGCGGCGATCACACCCAGGGTGCGCTCGTCCTCCCGCTCCTGCAGGGTTTCACCCACGCAGAGGATCGGGGTCAGCCCGGCCGCCTGGGCGGCGACAAACTTGCGCGCTACCAGCTCGCTGCTCTCGCCGTAGAGGCTGCGACGTTCGGAGTGCCCAACTATCGCGTAGCGAACACCCCAGTCCAGCAGCATGGCTGCGGACACCTCGCCGGTAAAGGCCCCGGAGGCCTCTGCGCTGAGGTTCTGTGCCCCGGCCGCGAAGCCCTTTCCCACCTTTTCCGCCACCAGCGGCAGGTAGGGGAAGGGGGGACAGATCACCACCTCGCAACCAACGCCCTCGAGATCGAGCGCCGCGAAAAACTGTCCGGCAAACTCGCGGCTGCCGTTCATTTTCCAGTTAGCTGCTACCAGCGGTGTGCGCATGTGTGCTCCTTCAAGGGGCGCAAATCTTAGCGATATTGCCGCCAACATACAACAGAAAATCCACATTCCGCGATGCTGGCGGTCCCGCGGGTCAGCTGTTGCCGACGCGCTCGACGACGGTGGAGATCTGCCTCGCCAACGTCTCCACCTGGGCGCTGTCCCGCCCCTCCACCATGACCCTGATCAGCGGCTCGGTACCGGACGGGCGCAGCAGCACCCGGCCGCTGTCCGCCAGTTGGCTCTCCGCTTCGCTGACCGCCGCCTTTACATCGGCATGGTCAAGGACACCATCGCGGTGCGCCAGGCGCACGTTGATCATGTGCTGGGGCAGCATCTTCATGCGCCCCTTCAGCTCGTGTAAGGGTTCGCCGAAGTCGCAGACGGCGCGCAGCACCTGCAGCGCGGACACTATGCCGTCGCCGGTGGTGGTGGCGTCGGCGCAGATGATGTGGCCGGAGGACTCGCCGCCCAGGGTCCAGCCGTTGGCGTGCATCCTCTCCAGCACATAGCGGTCACCCACCTTGGCGCGCTCGAAGGGGATGTTGCGCTCGCGCAGGGCCAGTTCGAAACCGTAATTGCTCATCAGCGTGCCGACCACGCCGTTGCAGCCACCGAGGAACTGCTGGCGGTGCATGGCGATCATGAACAGCAGTTGGTCGCCGTCGACCAGTTCGCCGTTGCTGTCCACGAACAGCACCCGGTCGCCATCGCCGTCGAAGGCGATACCCAGGTCGGCGCCCCCCTCACGCACCGCCTTCTGCAGCTGCCCGGGTTTGGTGGAACCGCACTCCAGGTTGATATTGAGGCCGTCGGGGCTGACGCCTATGGAGGACACTTCGGCGCCCAGTTCGCGGAACACCTTGGGCGCTATGTGATAGGTGGCGCCGTTGGCGCAGTCCAGCACTATCTTGAGCCCCTCCAGGGAGAAGCCCCAGGGGGTGGAGGCCTTGCAGAACTCGATATAGCGGGCGGCGGCGTCGTCGATGCGCCAGGCCTTGCCCAGGTCGGCGGAGGTGCTCATCGGCAGGTCCAGCGCCGCCTCGATATCCAGCTCCACCTGGTCCGGCAGTTTGCTGCCATCGGCGCTGAAGAACTTGATGCCGTTGTCCTGGTAGGGGTTGTGGGAGGCACTGATGACGATGCCGGCCTGGGCGTGGAAGGTGCGCGTCAGGTAGGCGATGGCGGGGGTGGGCATGGGGCCCAGCAGGCCGACATCCACGCCGGCGTTGATCAGGCCCGCCTCCAGGGCGGCCTCGAACATGTAGCCGGACACCCGGGTGTCCTTGCCGATCAGGATGCTGCGGCGGCCGGAGCGCTTGCCGCCGGCCATCCCCCCCAGTACCTTGCCGGCGGCGTAGCCGAGGCGCAGCATGAAGTCCGGAGTGATGACTCCCTCACCTACGCGGCCGCGGATGCCGTCGGTGCCGAAATACTGTCTCGCCATATTTACTTCTCTTCTCGTCATTTTTTGCGTGGGGCGAACCTCGGTTCGCCCGGATTCCCGGTGGCCGCCGCGGCACGGGCGAACACAAGGTTCGTTCCAGCCGCTCCAGGTATTCGCGGCGCCTTCGCCCCCCACGGATCTACTCCCGGGGATTACCCCGGGTTGTCTACCAACTGCTGCATCTTGAGTACGTCCACCGTCGCGGCCACGTCGTGTACGCGCAGTATCTTCGCGCCGCGCTGGGCGGCGAGCATGGCCAGGGCCAGGCTGCCAGGCAGGCGTTCGTGGACCTCGCGGTTCAGCAGCCGGCCGATCATCGATTTGCGCGACACACCCACCAGCAGCGGGATATGTGACGGCGCCAGCCGCGCCAGGTTCCGCATCAGCGCCAGGTGGTGCTCATCGTTCTTGCCGAAGCCGAAACCGGGATCAAGGATGATCCGCTCGCGCGCGATGCCCGCGGCCTCGCAGGCCCCCATCCGTTCCAGCAGGTAAGCGCCCACTTCCGCCACCACGTCCTCGTAGTGCGGGGCCCGCTGCATGCTGCCGGGCTGTCCCTGCATATGCATCAGGCATACGGGCAAGCCGGTAGATACCGCGGCCTCCAGTGCGCCGGGGCGCTCGAGGGCGCGTACGTCGTTGATCATGCCGGCACCGGCGGCGGCGGATTCTGTGATGACCGACGGGGTGCTGGTGTCGACGGAGATCACCGCGTCCAGGTTCGCACTGATGGCCTCCACCACCGGCAACACCCGCTCCAGTTCCTGCTGCTCGGATACCGGCGCCGCGCCCGGGCGGGTGGACTCGCCGCCGACATCGATGATGGCCGCGCCTTCCGTCACCATTCGCTCGGCGCGCCGAAGCGCCAGGTCCAGATCCAGGGCGCCGCCGGCATAGTAGCTGCCGCCGTCGGAGAAGGAGTCCGGGGTGGTGTTGAGGATGCCCATGACGACCGGGCGGGTTAGGTCGAGGGTGTGCTTGCCGCAGGTGAGATGCATATTGAAAAGTGGTTATTTGCGTGCGGATGGTAATTGTAGGAGCGGCGGGGCGACCATCCGCCCATGGCCGCGATCGGGCTTGCGGGGAGACCCCGAACATCGATCGCGGCCATGGGCCGCTCCTACAGGAAAGTGGGCTCCCGGCGTCAGTGACCGCTTACCGGCCCGCCGATGGGCTTCTCCGCTTCGTCGGTGCCGGCCTCGCCGCTGGACTTGCCGGGGCCGCCGCCAAAGTCGCTGTCGTGCCAGTCCCGCGGCGGGCGCACCTTGCGCCGCGCCATCAGGTCGTCCACCTGCTCCGCATCCAGGGTCTCGTATTCCATCAGCGCATCTTTCATCGCCTCGAGAATATCGCGGTTCTCCTCCAGCAGCTTGTGGGCACGGCCGTAGCAGCTGTCGATGATGCGGCGCACCTCGGCTTCGATCTCGTAGGAAGTCTTGCCGGACACCGGGTTGCCCTGGCCGGGCTGACCGCTGTCATCCTCGCCGTAGTGCAGCGGGCCGAGCTTTTCCGACAACCCCCACTTGGTGACCATATTGCGCGCCAGCTGGGTGGCCCGCTCGATATCGTTGGAAGCGCCGGTGGTGATGCCGTCTGCACCCAGGGTCATCTCCTCGGCTATACGGCCGCCGAACAGGGAGCACAGCTGCGACTCGATGGCGCGCTTGGAGATGCTGTACTTGTCCTCCTCGGGCAGGAACTGGGTCACGCCCAAAGCGCGGCCGCGGGGGATGATGGTGACCTTGTGCACCGGGTCGTGCTCCGGCACCAGGCGGCCGACGATGGCGTGGCCGGCCTCGTGGTAGGCGGTGTTCACCTTCTCCTTCTCGTTCATGACCATGGACTTGCGCTCGGCGCCCATCATGATCTTGTCGCGGGCGCGCTCGAATTCGTCCATGGTCACCACGCGGCGGTTGGCGCGGGCAGCGAACAGCGCCGCCTCATTGACCAGGTTGGCCAGGTCGGCGCCGGAGAAACCAGGGGTACCGCGGGCGATGGTCTGCGCGGACACCTTGTCGTCCACCGGCACCTTGCGCATATGCACCTTGAGGATCTGCTCGCGGCCGCGGATATCCGGCAGGCCCACGAACACCTGGCGGTCGAAGCGGCCGGGGCGCAGCAGCGCGTGGTCGAGCACGTCAGGGCGGTTGGTGGCGGCGATGACGATGACGCCCTCGTTGCCCTCGAAACCGTCCATCTCAACCAGCAGCTGGTTCAGGGTCTGCTCGCGCTCGTCGTGACCGCCGCCCACGCCGGCGCCACGGTGGCGGCCGACAGCGTCGATCTCGTCGATAAAGATGATGCAGGGGGCCTGTTTCTTGGCCTGGTCGAACATGTCGCGCACGCGGGACGCACCCACGCCGACGAACATCTCGACGAAGTCGGAACCGGAGATAGAGAAGAAAGGCACCTTGGCCTCACCGGCGATGGCCTTGGCCAGCAGGGTCTTACCGGTGCCGGGGGGGCCCGCCATCAGCACGCCGCGGGGGATATTGCCACCCAGGCGCTGGAATTTGGACGGATCGCGCAGGAACTCCACCAGTTCCTGCACGTCCTCTTTGGCCTCGTCCACGCCCGCCACATCGGCGAAGGTGGTCTTGATCTGGTCTTCGCCCAGCAGGCGCGCCTTGCTCTTGCCGAAGGCCATGGGGCCGGAGCGGCCGCCGGCGCCTCCCTGCATCTGGCGCATGAAGAACATGAATACGGCGATGATGATCAGGATCGGGAAACTGGCCACCAGCAGTTGCTGCCAGATACTGGGGGATTCCGGCTCGCGGCCGACGAACTGCACATTGCTGCGCACCAGCTCGTTGGTCAGCTCGTCGTCGATGATCTGCGGCTGAATGGTCTTGAAGCGGCTGCCGTCGGCCTTTTCGCCGGTGATCACCAGGCCGTCCACGAGCACACTCTTCACCTGGCCCGACTGCACATCCTGCACGAAGTCGGAATAGCTGAGCGCCTCATCCCGTGACTGCGGTTTGAAGTTCTGGAACACCATCAGCAGCACCGCCGCGATGATCAACCACAGTACAAGGTTCTTTGCCATATCGTTCAAAGGGATAGCCCTCTCGCTTTCGCACTCACGTTCAAATCCATTAACACCAGGCGTTCACACCATTATAGGCACGCATGCCTTTATACCCGCGCTCTCCGGCACAGGCCACGCTTATACCATATCGGGGGCATTGGTCAGAAATGACCCGGATATATTCACTGCCTTTTATCAGCCCTTGAAGCCCCGCGCCACCACGTAGACCTCGCGGGAGCGGGGCCTGGATGCGCCGGGCTTGCGGGTCACCACGCTATTGTAGCTGCCGCGCAGGTCGCGGATCAGCTCGTCGAAACCCTCGCCCTGGAACACCTTGGCAACGAAGGCGCCGCCGGGCTTCAGCACCTGGCGCGCCATATCCACCGCCAGCTCCACCAGGTACATGGAAGCGGGCTGGTCCACATCGCGTATACCACTCATATTGGGGGCCATATCGGAAATCACAAGGTCCGCCCTGTCCTCCCCCAGGCGTTCCAGCAGCTGGTTCAGCACCGACTCCTCGGTGAAATCCCCCTGCACGAACTCGACCCCGGGCAGCGGGTCCATGGGCAGTATGTCCGAGGCCAGCACCCGCCCATTGTGACCCACCAGTTCCGCCGCCACCTGGGACCAGCCGCCCGGCGCCGCGCCCAGGTCCACCACAGTCATGCCCGGCTTGAACAGCCGGTCCTTCTTCTGCAGTTCCTGCAGCTTATAGCTGGCGCGGGAACGGTAGCCCTCCTTCTGGGACTGTTTGACGTACTGGTCGCTGAAATGTTCACGCAGCCAGCGATGGCTGCTCTTGGATCGGCCCATCGGGTACAATACTTCCTAAGTTTTCCGTAGGAGCGGCCCATGGCCGCGATCGATGCCGGTAATTGGCGAGATCGCGGCCATGGGCCGCTCCTACTATATAGATATCCACAGAGTGGTAACGGAGTATTGTATGCCTTTAACCGCCGACCGCAAAAAAGCCCTGCGCACCCTGGGCCACAACCTCAAGCCCGTGGTGACAGTCGCCGGCAAGGGCCTGAGTGAGGGGGTCATGGAGGAACTGGACCGGGCCCTTGAGGACCACGAGCTGATCAAGGTCAAACTGATGATCGCCGACCGCGAGCTGCGCCACCAGGTGATCGGCGAGCTCTGCGGGAAGAGCGGCGCCGAGTTGGTGCAGGAGATAGGCAAGATAGCGCTGGTCTACCGGGCTGCAGAGAAGCCTGACGCCAGGAAATCCAACCTGCTGCGCTGAAGCGCCTTCCCTTACCTGCAGGAGGGGCGGGGCGGCCATCCGCCCATGGCCGCGTGCCCCCCAGGACCACCTCGAATATCGATCGCGGTCGTGGGCCACTCCTACACAGTTGGAAGAACTCTCTAACCGCCGGCAGGCACGCACCTGGCTTCCACCAGCTCCCAGCGCTCGCCGTCCGACACCCTCTCCAGCCAGCAACGGCTGTCGCTGAGCAGCAGTTGGAATTTTTTCGGCGGCTCGAGATTGCGCCCCTGCAGCGGGCGCTGCTCCAGGGTGCGCGGTGGGTTGCGCTCGATGATCAGCACGCTGTCGCGGGTCAGTGCATCGTCCGCCAGGGTCACTTTATCGACCCCCAGTGCCTCACTCACCAGGCGCTGAAGTTCCGCGCGGCTCCCGGGCGTGGCTTCGGCGATCAGCGCCGGCTTGTCGCCGCCCATGGCCGACTGCGAGTTACAGGCGCCGAGTAGCAGTCCGCACAATAAAAAGCTCATTTTTGCTCTTTTCATAGGATCACCTGCCCAACAGTACTATGCGGTTCTGCCGCCACACGGATTTGGAGACCTTGCCCTCTCCGCTGGAGAGCCGCGCGCCCATTTGCGGCTCGGCGGAGAAGCCGCTGGCGGATAGACCGTCGCAGGTCCCGCTGTCAATATAGTTCAGCGCCGTTGCCAGGCGCGCCTCATTCTGATCACCCAGCGGCCGGGAGAAATCATCGGAGACCTCACAGCCCTTCACCAGCGCGTAGCCATCGTCGTACTCCTCGTTCGGCGCGAAGCCATCGGAGTATTCGCCAAAGCCCTTCTCATTCACCCCCTTGAATTGGATGGTGAACCAGGTGGTGCCACAGTTGGGCGTGGGATAGAAACCATAGGGCTTGCCGCAGGTGTTCGCACCGATCAACACCACCTCCACGTCCACGCCGCGCAGGCCGTTGACGATCGCCTCGCTGGCAGAACAGGTATTGGGGCCGGCGAGCACGAAGACCCGCTCCAGGTTCAGGCTCGGCAGCGGCTGGTTTTCAGTCAGCTCCCACTCGCCTAGGGTGACGTCGATAAAGGGAATCGGGTCCAGCGGCTGGCCGGTGACCGGGTCGTGGGTGGGGTGCTGGTCGTTGAACTGCAGCTGCTCGAAAGTCTTGCCTTCTGTGCGCTCCGGGCCGGCGACCATATAGGCCAGCTGGCTGGCGATGGCCAGATGGCCACCG
Source organism: Microbulbifer sp. SE14 (assembly GCF_059834885.1). NCBI lineage: Bacteria > Pseudomonadati > Pseudomonadota > Gammaproteobacteria > Cellvibrionales > Microbulbiferaceae > Microbulbifer > Microbulbifer sp. SE14. The sequence continues at coordinate 19,353 of NZ_JCBAJA010000040.1, forward strand.
CCGTTGTAACGCAGATCCAGCACCAATTCATCGATGCCGTCCGCACTTAACTGCTCCATCGCCAGCTTCAGTTCCTTCTCTGCGGTGCCTATATGGTCATTGAACAGCACATAACCCACTCGGGCGGTTCCCGTTTCCAGCACCTGTACCTTCTGCACCGGATCCGACGTTATCTTTTTGGCAACCAGCTCAACCGTATAACGTGTGCCGTCCTGCCGCTCGAACTCAAATTCGTAGCTCGCGCCCTCGGCAGATGGCCACAAGGCTTCGTTGATAAAGTCGAAATCGGCTTCGCTGCTGGCACTTGCCGTATAGAGATCAGCGATACGCACCACCCGCATGCCGCGTTCCACCCCGGCTGGCCAGTCGGCACTATCGCTGTAGACAGCGTACACCTGTTCCGCGTCGCGGTTCAAAACCGCCCACTGGAAGCCATAGCCCATGGACACGCCGGACTGGGACTGTCGGTCCCAATCCTCGGTGGACATCCAGTAGTGGAAGTTGTCCTTCTGGCTGCCGGAAGGGGTGACGCCCTCGGTTTTGAGCAGTTCAAAGTACTCGGTGGAATCGCTGTAAGCGGCCGGGTCGCGATCCTCAATTTCGTCGTACCAGAGGTAGGTCTCGTGACTCCAGGAACGCAGCCAGTTGTTCTGCGGCAGTGCCGAACTGCACTGGTTGGCGAAGTTTTGCGAAGGCTGGAAGACGCCGGCCTGCCAACCCACAGGCTCGTTGTTATTGCTGTTGTTATTGTTGTCGTCATTCCCACTGCCACCCCCGCCACCACAGGCAGCGAGACAGACAGCACTCAGCGAAAGAATGGAAGATAAGAACAAGCGGCGGTGACCGGCCCCCATGACAACGAACTCCATTTTCTAATTAGTTTTCGAAGTCCGGGAGATTACCACCGCCGCTCGATTGGTTCGACCGAATTTTCCGACCGGCAGGAGCCGGGCCGGGCGCAGGGCGCCTAGGCCTCGGCAGCGACCGGCCGCTCGGATTTGCTCAGCTTACCCAGCACCGCCTGCAGGCTCTCCTTGGCGTCGCCGAACAGCATCCGCGCATTCTCCTTGTAGAAGAGCGGGTTGGCCACGCCGGCGTAGCCGGAGGCCATGGAGCGCTTGAGGATCACCACCTTGCCGGCCTTCCAGACCTCCAGTACCGGCATGCCGGCGATGGGCGAGCCGGGCTTCTCCACCGCGTCCGGGTTGACGGTGTCGTTGGCGCCGATCACCAGTACCAGGTCGGTGCTGGGGAAGTCGCCGTTGATCTCGTCCATCTCCAGCACGATATCGTAGGGTACATTGGCCTCCGCCAGCAGCACGTTCATATGCCCGGGCAGGCGGCCGGCTACCGGGTGAATGCCGAAGCGCACCGTCTTGCCCATCTTGCGCAGCCGGTCGGTCAGGTCGCTGACCGCCTGCTGGGCGTGGGCCACGGCCATGCCGAAGCCGGGCACTATGATGATGCTCTCGGCCTTTTCCAGCTCCTCCGCCATCTCGTCGAAGTTGGTGGCCACCACCTCGCCGTCGATATCTCCCTCGGCCACCTCGCCGCCGTCGGAACCGAAGCCGCCCAGGATTACGCTGACAAAGGAGCGGTTCATGCCCCGGCACATGATGTAGCTCAGGATGGCACCAGAGGAGCCCACCAGAGCACCGACCACGATCAGCAGGTCGTTGCTGAGCATGAAACCGGTGGCCGCCGCGGCCCAGCCGGAGTAGCTGTTCAGCATCGAGATCACTACCGGCATATCCGCGCCGCCGATGGCGGCAATCAGGTGGATGCCCAGCAGCAGTGCTATGGCGGTCATGACCAGGAGGTTGGTTACCGTGCCCGCATTCAGGTCCGCAGGAATAAACAGCGCACCCAGCACCACACAGCCGATGATCGCAGCCAGGTTCAGCCAGTGGCGCGCGGGCAGCATCAGCGGCTTGCCGGAGATCAGGCCCTGCAGCTTGCCGAAGGCCACCAGGGAACCGGTCAGCGTAATCGCGCCGATGAAGATGCCCAGGTAGATCTCGGTATTGTGCACCAAGTGCTCGGCACCGGTGAGGGATATCCGCGGATCCAGGAAGCCGCCCCAGCCGATCAGCACTGCGGCCAGGCCGACGAAGCTGTGCAGCAGCGCCACCATCTGCGGCATCTGCGCCATGGCCACGCGCTTGGCCAGCGCCAGGCCAATGGCCGCGCCCACCGCCATGGCGATGGCCACCATCCAATAGGCGCCGGCGACGATACCGGCCACGGTGGCGATAATGGCCACCGCCATGCCCACCATGCCGTAGATATTGCCGCGCCGCGCCGTCTCGTGGCTGGAAAGTCCCCCGAGGCTGAGAATGAACATCACCGCGGAGAAGAGATAAGCCATGGAAATCATACCGTTCATCATTACTCTCCTCCCTTAGCGCCGAAACATTTTCAGCATGCGGTAGGTGACGAAGAAGCCACCAAAGATATTGATACTGGCCACCAGCACGCCGACGAAGGCGAGCAGGGTCACCAGTCCCGAGCCGGTCGCGCCAACCTGCAACAGCGCGCCGACGATGACAATGCCGGAAATCGCATTGGTCACACTCATCAGCGGCGTGTGCAGCGCGTGGGTCACATTCCAGATCACCTGCCAGCCGACGAAGATCGCCAGCACGAACACGGTGAAGTGGGACACGAAATCCGGCGGCGCCACGCGGCCGAGCCACAGCAGCAGGCCGCCCGCCACCAGCCAGAAGGCCAGTATCGAAAGCGGCGATTTTTTCTTCGCCGGTTTTTCCTCGACCACCGTCACCTGCGGCTCGGGTTTCTTTTCCGCGGGTTTCGGTTGCGCAGTGATCTTGGGCGCGGGCGGCGGCCAGGTGATCTCGCCTTCCTTCACCGCGGTTGCACCGCGGATCACCTCGTCGTCGAAATTGATATTGATCTCGCCGTTCTTCTCCGGCGCCAGGTCGCTCAGCAGGTGCGCCAGGTTGGTGGCGTAGAGACTGGACGCCTGGGTGGCGGCGCGGCTGGGCAGGTTGGTGTAGCCGATAATGGTCACGCCGTTCTTGACGATCTTTTCATCGGCCACCGTGTAGTCGCAGTTGCCGCCCATCTCCGCGGCCAGGTCCACCACCACAGAGCCCTCGGCCATGCTGTCGACCATATCCGCGAGCCACAGCTTGGGCGCCGGCTTGCCGGGAATCAGGGCGGTGGTGATGACGATATCCACCTCCCTGGCCTGCTCGCGGAAGAGCGCCATCTCCGCGTCGATAAATGCCTTCGACATCTCCTTGGCGTAGCCACCGGTACCGGAACCCTCCTCTTCGATCTCCACGGTGAGGAATTCCGCCCCCATGGACTCCACTTGCTCGCGCACCTCGGCGCGGGTGTCGAAGGCGCGCACGATTGCGCCCATGCTCTTCGCCGTACCGATGGCGGACAGGCCGGCGACACCGGCGCCGATCACCAGCACCTTGGCCGGCGGCACCTTGCCCGCGGCGGTGATCTGCCCGGTAAAGAAGCGACCGAAATTGTGCGCCGCCTCGATCACCGCGCGGTAGCCGGCGATATTGGCCATGGAGCTGAGCGCATCCATCTTCTGCGCGCGGGAAATTCTCGGAATGGACTCCACCGCCAGGGCGTTGATCTTCCTGTCGGCGAGTTTCTGCAGCAGCTCGGCATTCTGCGCCGGCTTGAGGAAGGCGACCAGGGTCGCGCCCTGCGGAATCAGCGCCAGTTCCTCATCTGTGGGAGCCTGGACCTTGAACACCAGGCCGGCGCCCTCCAGGCACTGTTTGATATCGTCGCGGATTTCGGCACCGGCCTCGATATAGGCCTCGTCGGTAAAGCTGGCCGCTGCGCCCGCCCCTTTTTCAACCGCGACGGAAAATCCCAAATCGCGCAAACGCTTCACGCTATCGGGTGTTGCCGCTACCCGCGACTCCCCCGGAGCGGTCTCTCTCGGTATGGCTATGATCACCGCTTTGCTCCCTCTCAATTGCTGTTAGTGGACTACTGCTACATCTATCCTTTTAGTTACATTTGTTATAGTTGCATTCGTTATTATTGGCCTGACCAATTCAGGAGAATGGAGTGTAAACCCACACCGCTTGGATGAAAAGAGACGGGTTGCAATAGCCGGGATTGATGTCGTTTATAGGTGACGCCGGCAATCGGAATTGCGCCCTACCATTTTTCCAGCGCATCGCTATCGCTCTGCCGCGCCTCCACCCAGCGCTCGCCATCCGGCCCGGTTTCCTTTTTCCAGAAAGGCGCCCGGGTCTTGAGGAAATCCATCACATAGGCGCAGGCGTCCAGCGCCGCCTGGCGGTGCGGCGCGCAGGTGCCGACGAAGACGATATCCTCACCGGCGCCCAGGCTTCCTACCCGGTGCACTATGCGCACCCGGCTCAATTCCCAGCGCCGCTGCGCCTCACCGGCGATATCCTCCAGCACCCGCTCGGTCATGCCTGGATAGTGCTCCAGTTCCATGCGGCTGACAGTGCTGTCCAGATTGAAGTCCCGCACCGAGCCGACAAAGATCGCCGTGGCGCCATCGACAGTGTTACCGGCGCGCAGGCCGGAGTACTCGGCGCCGACGTCGAAGACTCCTTCCTGCACGGATATGGAAATGGTCACTGTCAGCCCCCGGTTACCGGCGGGAAGAAGGCCACTTCGTCGCCGCTGTTGAGCGCGGCTTCACCGAAGGCCACCTCGCGGTTCAGTGCCGTCTGCAGGCTGGGGTCGGCCAGGGCGCGGCGCCAGCTTTCGCCGCGCCCGCTCAAAAGCTCGCGCAGCTGGGCCAGGGTCTTGCACTCGCCGGCTTCCACCTGCAGTTCGGCGCAGTCCAGCTGCTCGCGCAGGCTGGCAAAGAAGAGTACCCGTATCACTGCGTACCTCTCTCCTTTTCACTTGGCCCCTGTTCGCCGCCCCGCTGCCAGTGGCCGCGCTTGCCGCCGAGTTTTTCCATCAGGCGCGTATCGCTGATGACAATGGCCGGGTCCACCGCCTTGCACATATCGTAGATGGTCAGGGCCGCCACGGAAGCCGCGGTCAGCGCCTCCATCTCCACGCCGGTGCGCCCGGCCAGGCGGCAGTAGCTGGAAATCCTGACGCCATTCAGCGACGGCTCCAGCTCGAAATCCACCTGCACCTTGGTCAGCGCCAGCGGGTGACACAGCGGGATCAGGTCGGCGGTCTTCTTCGCCGCCTGTATGCCGGCAATGCGCGCCGTGGCCAGCACATCGCCCTTCTTGTTCTGCCCCGCCAGCAGCTGCGCAAAGGCCTCGGCACTCATGGTCACCAGGGATTGGGCACGGGCGCTGCGCTCGCTGACGGCCTTGTCGGTGACGTCCACCATGCTGGCCTCGCCGCGCTCGTTGAGATGGGTCAGGCTCATGCTCACCTCCGGCGCAGGTGGGTGACGAAATTGCACGGCCGGTGGCTGCCGTCCAGCTGCTCGCGCAGTATCTTTTCCCAGGCCGTGCGGCAGGCACCGGTGGAGCCGGGCACACAGCAGATCAGGGTGTCGTTGGCGAGTCCGGCCAGGGCGCGGGACTGGATGGTCGAGGAGCCTATCTCCCCGTAGGAAATCGCCCGGAACAGCTCGCCGAACCCCTCGACGGTCTTGTCGAACAGGGGCGCCAGCGCCTCCGGGGTGGAGTCGCGGCCGGAAAAACCGGTGCCGCCGGTGGTGATGATCACCTCTATGCCTTCGTCGGCGATCCACTGGGACACCCGGGCGCGCAGCTGGTAGACGTCATCGCGGACGATTGCCTTATCCGCGAGCCGGTGCCCGCTCGCGCGCAGTGCCTCGACCAGGTACTGGCCGGAAGTGTCGTTTTCCTCGGTGCGGGTATCGGAGACCGTCAGTACCGCGATATTGAGTGCCGCGCCGCCGTTATCTGTGTGATGGGACACTGTTCCTTACCTCATTAAAAGTTTTGTCGTTCAGTCGCAATACTGTTGAGCCGATCACTTTCGTAGGAGCCTGCTTGCAGGCGAACAGCTACGGAGTTCTGTTCCTCTTCGCCTGCAAGCAGGCTCCTACAGGGTACTGAGTTCTATCTCAACAGTGCGTTTAACCCCCGATCACGGACAGGTTGCGGGTCGCGCCCGTCTGTCCCTGCTGCAGGTAGTGGCTGGCAGCCTTGCCGCCGACCAGCTCGCGGATCCTCTCCGCCAGTGCGGCCTCATCGCCGCGGCGGATTTCCTCGCGCAAATCCAGACCGGCATCGGCGAAGAGGCACAGGTGCAACTTGCCCTGGGCCGAGATCCGCAGGCGGTTGCAGCTCTGGCAAAAGTCCCTGCCATAGGGGGTGATCAGGCCGATACTGCCGCGGCAGTCCGGGTGCGCATACTCCCGCGCCGGACCGGCGTCGATGACCCGCGGCAGCAGTTTCCAGCCGCTCTCTATCAGTTGCCGCTCTATGGTGTCGCCGCGCAGGTGGTTGCTGGCGAAATAGTTGCGGTTGTCGCCGGTCTGCATCAGTTCGATAAAGCGCAGGGTCACCGGGGTGTCCTTCAGCCAGTCGAGGAACTGTTGCAGGCGTTCGCCGGCGCCGTCGCTGAGCAGTACCGCGTTGACCTTGGTCTGCACTCCCAGCGCCAGGGCGCGGTCTATGCCGGTGAGGATGCGCGGCAGGCAGTCGTGGCCGGTGATGCGCGCAAACTCCGCCGCATCCAGACTGTCGATGCTGATATTGAGCTGGTCGAGGCCGCTGCGGTGCCATTCGTCGATGACCTTGGGCAGCTTGTAGCCGTTGCTGGTCACCGCCACGCGGCGGATGCCGGGGGTGTTGCGGGCGGCGGCGATGATGTCCGGCAGGTCGGCGCGCAGGGACGGCTCGCCGCCGCTGAGGCGCACCTTGCGGGTGCCCAGTCGGGCAAAGGCGCGCATTGTGGTCGCCGCCTCGGCGACGCTGAGGGGGGCCGGTTCGCCGGCAGGCGCCCTGTAACCTTCCGGCAGGCAGTAGCCGCAGCGGAAATTGCAGGCGTCGGTGACCGACAGGCGCAGGTAATAGAAGCGGCGGCCGTGGCCGTCTTCCAGGACGCCGCGGCCGTCTTGCTGAGTGTCGTGATTTCGCATTACCTTTCCAAATTCGGGAGGCCGGAGGATTTCTCCGCCGACCCTGGCAGGCCTCCGGGTCTTTCAGACCAGGGCGCCTGCGGCCTGTGGGCCCTATTCGCTCTCTCTTGGCTGATTGGCGAACTTAGGCCCAAAGGCTCGGTAGCTGTTGTGGTGATTCGGTTGTCAGTTTTTCCGTTGGCTCCCGGTTTTCACTGCCAGTAACACTGCCCATAGCAGCAATTTCCGTGCCGCACTAGTCGACACAACCGTCGCCCGGCATCCCCGATAGCGGTTTTTCGCCATTGCAGCCCAGATTCCGATGCACCGTCAAATGATATCTCCGTATCTGACGGCGCAAAGCCGTCAGAGTGCATACCTCCTGTCCTGATGCACCATTTTGGCGCCGCATTGATCCCGCGCGCACCACTTTGACCGCTACAGCCCCAGTTCGCTCAGCCCGGGGTGGTCGTCGGGACGCCGGCCCTGCGGCCAGTGGAACAGGCGCTCGGATTCCCGGATGGGCCGATCGTTGATGCTGGCGTGGCGGCGCTTCATCAGCCCCTTCTCATCGAACTCCCAGTTCTCGTTGCCGTAGGAGCGGAACCAGTTGCCGGCGTCGTCACGCCACTCGTAGGCAAAGCGCACCGCAATGCGGTCCTCCCCATAGGCCCAGAGTTCCTTGATCAGGCGGTAGTCCAGCTCCCGGGCCCACTTGCGAGTCAGGAACTGGACTATCTCGTCGCGCCCGCGGGGAAACTCCGCACGGTTGCGCCACGCGCTGTCCGGCGTGTAGGCCAGGGCGACGCGCTGCGGGTCGCGGCTGTTCCAGCCATCCTCCGCCAGGCGCACTTTTTCCGTGGCGGTCTGCAGGGTAAAGGGGGGCAGCGGCGGCCGGGTTTCATTCTGGGTCATGTCGATCTCCTGTTTGTACGTTAAACGGGTTGCCAGGTGCCCGGCATATCCAGGTAGCCGGGCAGTGAGCGAATGCGCTGCAGCCAGGAACACACATTGGGCCGGGAACGCAGTTCCACCCGGCCCTCCGGCGATAGCGCGATATAGGGATACATCGCGATATCCGCGATGCTGAGCCGGTCGCCGTTCAACCAGTCCCGGCTCGCCAGGGTCCGCTCCAGTACCTCGAGCAACTCCTGTGTGACCTTTGTGGCGGCGTCCAGGTCGATACTGCGGCCGAATTTGTGGTGCAGCCGCAGGGCGTTGGGCCCTCGGGCCACCTCATTTGCCGAAACGGCCAGCCAGGCCATTGCGCCCGCCAGCTCCGCACTGTCCTGCGGCCACCAGCGGGGACCGCCGTAGCGATGCGCGAGATACACCAGGATGGCCTGGCTGTCGCGGATAACGGTTTCGCCGTCGATCAGGACCGGCACCTGCCCGAAAGGGTTCAGTGCCAGGAAGGCCTCGGACTTGTGCTCACCGGCACCGCCGTCGACGGCAATTCTTTCGCAGGGCAGCTGCAGCAGGCTCAGCAGCAGGCGCACCTTGTGGCTGTGGCCGGATAGGGCGAACTCATACAGTTCCATGGCTTTTATAACTCCAGTTTCAGTAGGGGTGAGCGGCTGCGGGAAACGCAGGCACACATCAGGCCTGCCCCGCGCTCGCGTTCATTTAGGGCGCTGTCTCGGTGCTCCGCTTCGCCGCCGAGCACCCGGACTTGGCAGCTGCCGCAATTGCCCGCACGGCAACCGGACTGCACCTGCACCCCGGCTTCTTCCAGTGTCTCCAGCAGGCTGCGGCCGGCGGCTACGCGCAGCCGCCGGCCGGAGCGCGCCAGCTCCACCTCGAAGGGCTGGTCGTCCGCACCCGCGCCGGCGTCGAATCGCTCGGCCCTGATGCGGTCCGCGGGGATACCGAGCGCGGCGGCCTCGGTGCGCACCGCATCGATCAGGCGGCCCGGCCCGCACACGTACACGACGCCGCCCTCCCCCAGGCCCCGCAGGATCGCGCGCAGGTCCATGCGGCTGCCGCGGTCGGAGAACCATGTGTGCAGCCGCGGGCCGAATTCCCGCTGCAGCCGGTCGCGGTAGGCCATGTGGCGCGGGGAGCGGGCGGCGTAATGAAGGGTGAAATTTTCCCCGCGGGCCTTCAGGTGCATGGCCATGGCCTTGATCGGTGTGATGCCGATACCACCGGCGATCAGCAGATGGTGGCTGGCCGACTGCAGGGAAAAATGGTTTTGCGGCGCCTCGCAGCGGATCCGCCGCCCGAGGGTATAGGCGTCCTGCACGAAGGCCGATCCTCGCCCCTCGCTCTGTCGCAGTACCGCGATTTCCCAGGCGTCGCGCCTGTGCGGATTCGAGCTGATCGAGTAGTGCCGCAATCCGGGTTCGCCGCCCTCGAGCAGCACCGGCAGGCGCAGGTGCGCCCCCGGCGTAATCGCGGGCAGTTCGCCGCCGTCCGCATCGCGCAACTCTATGGCACGGATTTCCGGTGTCAGTTGGCGCACGCCGGAAACCACCAGGGTCAAGGGCCCGTCGCCCAGTTCCGGCGACAGGAGGGCCGCGGGCGCGCCCGCGAGGCGCGTCTTCAGGGCCTCGTTTTCGGCCCGCAGCGGTGCCAGCATTACTTCCTCGACCTCGCGCTCGGTGAAGCGGGGGGTAATGTGCTGGGGGCAGTTCCAGTCCCAGGCCTCGACGCGGATAACGATGCCGCGTTCCACCTCAGCGCGATAGGAGGGCATTTCCAGCCTGGCGACCAGCTCCGGCTCCTCGGCCTCGTGCACTATACGCGCCCGCCCCCATATCTTGAGGCGCCGGCGGTTGGTGTAGTCCATCAGGATCAGGGAGACGCGCTCGTCGACACTCAGGTTGCCGACGCTCAGGTACTGGACGTTGCCGCGGAAATCCGCATAGCCGATGGTGTGCTCATCCAGCACGCGCAGGAAGCCGGGCGGGCCGCCGCGGTGCTGCACATAGGGCCAGCCGTTCTCGGCCACGGTGGCCTGGTAGAAGCTGTCGCGGGCGAGGATGAACTCGACTTCCCGCCCGCTGAGCTGGCTGCGGCTGTCCTCCGCCCGCTCGAAGCCGCTGTTGGCCTCGCGACTGCCGTAGCGGGTCTGCGCGGCGCGCACCGAGGGGGTGAAAGTGATATCGGCAAATGCGCGTGGCATGACGGCTCTCCGTGCCCCGGCCGGCGGCCGGGGCTTGTGGTTACAGGGAGACTTTCGGGAAGTCGATCTCGACGCGGCTGGCCTTGCCGAGGATATTGGTGAGGATGTTCATACCCACGTGGGTGATCACCTCGACGATATCCCCATCGCTGTATCCGGCCTCGCGCATCTCCAGGATCTCGGCGGTGGTGACATTGCCGGTGTGCTCGACCAGCGCGCGGGCAAACTTGACCGCCACCGCGGCGCGCGCATCTTCGCTGGTGCCGGCGCGGTTGGCCTCAATCTCGTTGCCGGTGAGGCCCGCCTTGCGGCCGATGGCGGTGTGCGCGGACAGGCAGTACTCGCAGCTGTTCTGCTGCGCCAGGGCCAGGGCGATGCGCTCGCGGGTCTGCGGTTCCAGGCTGCCCTCTTCGGCAATGCCGTGCAGGCCCAGGAAGGCGCGCAGCGCGGCCGGGGACTGGGCAAAGACCTTGAGGAAGTTGGGCACCAGGCCCAGCTTGCCGTGGATAGCGTCGAAGAGCGCGCGCTGTTCGTCGCTGGCCTCGGCCGGGTTGACGGTTGGGATACGGCTCATGGGTTAGTCCTCCATTCGTTTCACTCGGGTTTGGGTTGAATTCGCTGGTGGCTCGCGAATGGGGGCATATTGCAGAACTGCACGAAAAAGAAGAATATTCATATTTGTCAATTGATTATTCCGACCTATGGAATAATTCACGTTTCGGCGTTCACACAGAAGGCAGTAAGCTGCGAGGTGGCACTGCGCGAGGCCCAGCTCCCGGCGGCCACCTGGCAAAAGCGCCTGCGGCTGGTAAACAGGCCGATGAGGTTTTTTGCCAGGTGGCCGCCGGGAGCTGGGCCGCTCGAAAGTGCCTTCCTTCAGAGCTACCAATCCCTGTGAACGCCGAAACTTGAGTGGAATAAAAGCTGACCGGAGCCTTCCGTGGACCGATTGCACCTGATGACCGTGTTTGTCGCCGTGGCCGAGGAGGAGAGCTTCGCCCGCGGCGCGCGCCGCCTGGGCATGTCGCCGCCGGCGGTGACCCGCTGCGTGGCGGCGCTGGAGGCGCGCCTCGGGGTCAAGCTGCTCGACCGCAGCACGCGTCATGTGCGTGTCACCGAACCGGGGCAGCGCTACCTGGACGACGCGCGGCGGATCATCGCCGAGGTGGACGAGGCCGACGAGGCGGTGATCGGCATCAACGGCGTCCCCAAGGGGCATCTGTCGGTTACCGCCCCGATGCTCTTCGGCAAGATGTTCGTGACCCCGGTGATCGTCGAGTACCTGCGCAAATACCCGGATATGGATGTCGCGGCGCTGTTCCTGGACCGCGTCGTCAACATGATGGAGGAGGGTGTGGATGTCGGCGTGCGCATCGGCGAACTGCCGGACTCCACGATGAAGGCGCTGCGGGTGGGACAGGTGCGGCGGGTTATGTGCGCGGCCCCCAAATATATCGAGAAACACGGCCTGCCAGCGGACCCGACGGCACTGCAGCGACACTGCGTCATCGCCGCCAGCGGCGTGACTCCCTCGGTGGAGTGGAAATTCATGCATGGCCAGAGACCGCTCGCGGTGCGCGTAAGCCCCAGGCTGACGACCACCACCAACGATGCCGCCATCGAGGCCGCGGTGGCGGGCCTCGGCATCACCCGACTGATGTCCTACCAGGTGGCGCCGCACCTGGCGGCGGGGACCCTGAAAATACTGCTCAGCGAATATGAAACGCCCCCCCTGCCGGTTCACGTCATTCATCGCGAGGGCCGCCACAAGTCCGCGCGGGTGCGCACCTTCGTGGACCTGGCGGTGGAGCGGCTGCGCGGCAATGGCGCCTTCAACTGATCAGTGCGGCGAACTCCTGCGGCCTGTTCACATTGATATGCCAGTCTCCCGGCGGCGTCTCCAGCTGCCGCCCGTCCAGCCGCCGGATCAGTTCGCGCACCGATGCCTGCTCCCGCACAAGCTCCCGCAGGCAGGCGTGGCTGCGCCCGTCCAGGCGCAGCCACAGGGGCAGATAGCAGCGGCCGAAACAGGCGGCGGCAGCCCCGCTCGATAATCCCGCCGCGCAGAGATCCTGCAACTGCCGCGCCTGCAGCAGCGGCATATCCACCGGAATCGCCAGCAGCGCATCGCAGGGGATTCTTTCCTCGCCCAGGTATTCCGCCACCGAGTGCAGGCCGCCCAGGGGGCCGCAGTCGGCCAGCCGATCCGCAATGCCGCCGGGGCGGTTGCCGCTGAGCAGCGGTGGCAGGAATTGCAGGCCTTCGTCGTCCAGGCCGCGCAACAGGGATTCGGCCCGCTGTAGCAGCGTCTGCCCGTCCGCCAGCTGCAGCTGCGCCTTGTCGCGGCCCATGCGCCGCGAGCGGCCGCCGGCCAGCAGCACCGGGCAGACGCGCAGTTGCGGATTCTCGGACATGGCAAGCCTCGATTGCTGATCTGGAAACGGCGGTTCCGCCGGGGACGGCACCTGCCATACAGCGACGCAAACATCGTGCCACCGGCGGGTGCGGCCCGCACCGGGGAGAGGTGCGAGAGCGCACCAAAATCAGGCCGGCGCACCCGCCTGCGCACCACCGTCGTGCGGTTTCGCCGACGGTTCTTTCGCGAAAGCGGTTCAACCCATAGACACCGCGGCCGCGAATCGCAATTGGCACAAGTCTTGATTATCCATTGGGCAATGGCAAAGAAGCCCGGCTGCACTGACTGGTGGGGCCGGGCTTTTTTGTCCGGTGAACTGCACAAAGATAAATAGCGATGAACAAACCCCTCGGCATTATGCTCGTCGACGACCAGCCGGAACGCGCGCAGATGGTGTGCGAACAGCTGTGCGCGGCCGGCTATCGCCTGCTGGCGGCGCTGGAGAGTGCCGAGGGCCTGCTGTACCAGGTGGAGAAGCACAGGCCGGACATCGTGTTGATCGATATCGAGTCCCCGGACCGGGATATTCTCGAGAGCCTGGCCATCATCAACCGCCAGGCGCCCACCCCGGTGGCCATGTTCTCCGCCCGCGGCAATGCGGATTTTATCGCCCGCGCGGTGGAGTCCGGGGTCAGCGCCTATATGGCCGAGGGCATGACCGCCGAGCGGGTGGCGCCGGCCATCGAGATCGCCATGGCCCAGTTCCGCGGCTACCAGCAGCTGCGCCTGTCCCTGGAGCGCACCCAGAAACAGCTGGACGAGCGCAAGACCATAGAGCGGGCCAAGGGATTGCTGATGGCGAAGAAAAACCTCAGCGAGGACGCCGCCCACAAGACACTGCGCAACCTGGCCATGAGCAGCAACGCCACCATGCGCACGGTGGCGGAACAGATCATCCAGTACTTTCAGCCCGGAAAATGAGCCCTCCATGTCGATACAGCTGCGCCCGGAAAAGAACCATATCAAACTGCTCTACCTGCGCCTGACCGACAGCGCGCCGCTGATCGTCGCGCAGGAAATGGGTTTCTTTGACCGTTACGGCCTGAAAGTACAACTGCAGCGCGAGACCTCCTGGGCCACGCTGCGCGACAAGCTGATCGGCGGCGCCGCCGACGCCGCCGCCATGCTCGCCCCCATGCCACTGACCCTGGCGCAGACACTGCCCCAGTGCGGCGAGCAACTGCTCTCCGGCCTGATATTGAGCTGCAACGGCAATGCGATCACCCTGGCGGAATCCCTGTACCGCGCGCTGCCGCTACCGGACGAGGATTGCGACGGCGCCGGGGTGGGCCGCGCCCTGGCCGAGCATATCCGCAGCCGCGGCGGCGAGGCGCCGCTGCGCTTCGCCACCGTCTATCCCTTTTCCAGCCACACACTGCAGCTGCGCCACTGGCTGCGCGCGGCGGGCATAGATCCGGACCGGGACCTGCAAATGGTCGTGCTGCCGCCGGAGCAGATGGTGGACAGCCTGGAGCACGGCGATATCGACGGCTACTGCGTGGGCGAACCCTGGAATACCCTGGCCGCGCAAAAAGGCATAGGCGCAATCGCCACCCCCTGCAACAGCCTGCTGCCGGCCATGCCGGAAAAAGTGCTGGCGGTGACCGGCAGCTGGCACGACGCCAACCCGATCGCGCACCTGGCCCTGCGCGCGGCGCTGCTGCAGGCCTGCATCTGGCTGGCCGAGCGCGACCGGCGCCGGGAGGCCACGGCGCTGCTGGAGCGGGAAGAGTACCTGGACCTGCCGGCGGAACTGCTGGCGCCGTCCCTGGGCGACCAGCTCTGTCGCCGCGGCGGCGCCGCGGTCGCGGCCAACCCCGGCTGGCACCTGTTCGCCCACAGCGACGACGACTACGGCCGCCCGACGGGGGAAAAGGCCGTACAGCTGCTGGAACTCTGCCGCGACTTCTCCCCGGTAACCGACGGAGCGGAAAAGGCCTTCCGCCCGGAGTTGTACCAGCAGGCGGTCGATTTCCTGCAGAAACAGAAATAACCGGCGCAAAAGCCGAACTGTAGGGGCGAACCTTGTGTTCGCCCGCGCGGGCCGCAGGCGCGCCCTGAAAAATGGCACGCAAATTGAATATGTAATTTATGGGTAACTACCCTCTCCGGACTCGGTAAAGAATACCGGAGCCAGATGCGAAGGTCCTGATGCCGGGGGCCATTTGGGAAAAGCGCCGGCGGCTGATTAACAGACCGATGAGGCTTTTTCCCAAATGGCCACCGGTATCAGGGCCGCCCTGACCTCTCTTACCGGCAACAGGGGGGAGTAGTTACGAAAAAACCAGTGAACGGACAACGAAGTCCACCGGCAGCGGAAAAACCGCACCCGTGGGCTTTTTTTGTGCCCGCGGCAAAATCGATAAAAGGAAACGAGCATGTCCAGCGATACCCTGAACCTGTTTTCCTTCCGCGGGAAAATCAGAATCCTCCACCTGACCTGGGTGGCCTTCTTTATCAGTTTCTTTGCCTGGTTCAACCACGCACCGCTGCTGATGGCCATCGCCGGCAGCCTGTCCCTGACTCCGGACCAGGTGAAGACGCTGCTGATACTGAACGTGGCCCTGACCATTCCCGCGCGTATCGTGATCGGCATGCTCACCGACAAGTACGGCCCGCGCCTGACCTACTCGCTGCTGCTGGCAGTGGGCAGCGTGCCCTGCTTTATCTTCGCTCTGGCCGACAGCTTTGCGGCGGCGGCCCTGGGTCGCTTCCTGCTCGGCTTTATCGGCGCCGGCTTCGTGGTGGGCATCCGCATGGTGTCCGAGTGGTTCCCGCACAAACAACTGGGCACCGCCGAGGGCATCTACGGCGGCTGGGGCAACTTCGGCTCCGCCGCCGCGGCCATGACCCTGCCCACCGTGGCGCTGCTGTTCGGCGGTGAGGACGGCTGGCGCTGGGCCATAGGCCTGACCGGCGTCATTGCACTGATTTATAGCTTTGTCTACTACGCCTCGGTCACCGATACCCCCAAGGGCTCCACCTACTTCAAGCCGAAAAAGATCGGCGCCATGGAAGTCACCAGCCCGGGCGACTTCGCGCTGCTGCTGATCATGAAAGTCCCCATGTACGCGGCTCTGGCACTGCTGACCTGGAAGCTGTCCGCCGGCGTCGGCATTATTTCCGCATTCTGGGCTGTGGTGATCTACTGCGGACTCGCTCTGCTCTACGCGCTGGATGCAAAGAAAACCTTCAGCATCAACCGCGAGATGTTCAGCAACCCGCCGGCGCCGATTCACCGCTACAAGTTCAAGCAGGTGGCCGTACTGAACCTGCTCTATTTCGCCACCTTTGGCTCCGAACTGGCGGTGGTCTCCATGCTGCCGCTGTTTTTTTCCGAGACTTTCACCCTGGATCCGGTCAAGGCCGGCCTGCTCGGCTCCGCCTACGCCTTTATGAACCTGGTATCGCGCCCGGCGGGCGGTCTGTTCAGTGATCGCTTCGGGCGCAAACCCACCCTGCTGATCCTGGTGGCCGGCCTGGCGGCGGGCTACTTCCTGATGAGCCTGATCAATGCCGAGTGGCCCCTGTACCTGGCAGTAGGCGCGGCCATGCTCTGCTCCTTCTTCGTGCAGGCCGGCGAGGGCGCCGTCTTCGCTGTGGTGCCGCTGATCAAGCGCCGCCTCACCGGCCAGATCGCCGGCATGACCGGCGCCTACGGCAATGTGGGTGCCGTCTTCTACCTGACGGTGCTGAGCCTGGTCTCCTACCAGACCTTCTTCCTGGTCATCGCCGCCACTGCGGTGCTCGGTTTCGCGGTATTGCTGCTGATGGAGGAGCCGGAGGGACAGATGGCAGAGGTCATGCCAGATGGCAGCGTGGCGCTGATCGATGTTGCCTGATCACGGGACTCTGGACTCGGGACAAATCGGCAGGACTGCCGATTTGGACGCCGAAGGCGCCCGCGCAGCGGGTGAGCGCCAGGGACGGCGCGAATCACTCGGGGCTCGGGAAGAAGCCCCTGCAACGGGTGAGCGCCAGGGACGGCACGAATCACTGGGGACTGGGACAGAAAGCTCCCCTCCCCCGCTTGCGGGGGAGGGGGCAAGCGAAGCCCTGGAATTCTCCAGCGCCTCCAGCGCCGGCCGCCGCCAGCAAAACGACGACGCCTGCGCCGTCTGCAACCCGGATGCCTCCGAACTGCGCGCCCGCGGCGCCCTGGCAGCGGTGGCCGACGGCGTCGCCAGCGCCGAGGCCGGCGGCGAGGCGGCGCGGGCGGCCATCAGCGGCTTCCTGTCCGACTACTACAGCACCCCGGAGACCTGGCCGGTAAAGCAGGCCGCCGCGCGGGTGCTGCACTCGCTGAACAGCTGGCTCTACCGCCAGGGCGGCGGCGATGAAATCCGCCAGGGGTGGCTCACCACCTTTTCCGCCGTCGTCTTCAAGGGAGCCTCCGCACACCTGATCCATATCGGCGACTCGCGCATCTACCGCCTGCGCGGCGACAAACTGGAGTGCCTGACCCGAGACCACAGCCGCACCCTCGGCCCCGGCCGCACCTTCCTGAGCCGCGCCCTGGGTATGGACGCCCATGTGGAGGTGGACTATCGCCGCGAAGAACTGCAGGCCGGCGATATCTACCTGCTGAGCAGCGACGGGGTGCACGATTTTCTCCCGCCGGAAGCCGTCATCGAGATACTGCAGGACTGCGGCGACGCCGCCGCCCAGGCGCTGGTCGACGCGGCCCTGGCCGGCGGCTCCGGCGACAACCTGAGCGCAGCGGTGTGCCGCATCCACCGGGTGCAGCCGAGCGGCGACGACCTGCTGGCCCGCAACCGCCAACTGCCCTTTCCCCCGGACCTGAGGCCGGGCAATAAAATCGACGGTTATCTGATTCTGCAGGAACTGCACGCCAGCCCCCGCAGCCAGCTGTACCTGGCGCGGGATATAGACAGCGACGAGCTGCGCGCAATCAAGACACCGTCAATCAACTTCGCCGACGACCCCGTCTATATCGAGCGCTTCGTCGCCGAGGAGTGGACCGGCCGCCGCCTCGATCACCCGGGCATAATCAAAGTCTTTCCGCCGAAACGGTCGCGGCAGTTTCTCTACCATGTGCTGGAATATATCGACGGCCAGAACCTGCGCCAGTGGATGCAGCTGAATCCCGGGCCGGACATAGAGCAGGTGCGGGAAATGATCGGCCAGCTGGTCAGCGCGCTGCGCCGGCTGCAGCGCATGGAAATCGTGCACGGCGACCTGAAGCCGGAAAACATCATGGTGGCGAAAGACGGCCGCCTGAAACTGATCGACCTGGGCGGTGCCGACGGCGCCGGCCTGCGCGAGCAGCTGCAGCTGGGCGGCTATCCAGGTGAAGAGGCGCCGCCGGGCAGCAAGAACTACGCCGCGCCGGAATACTTCTTCGGCGACGCCCCCAGCCACCGCTCGGATATCTTTTCCCTCGGCGTCATCGCCTACGAACTGCTCACCGGTCGCTACCCCTACCGCGAGCGCGCGGGATTCCGCCACTACCAGCTGAAGAGCTACGCCGGCATGCAGTACACCAGTGCGCTGGAACACCGCGACGATATCCCCGAATGGATAGACGGCGCCCTGCAGCGGGCCTGCGCGCCGGATCCGCGCAACCGCTATCCGGCCTTGTCGGAATTCGTGCACGACCTGCAGACGCCGAATCCGGAGCTCACCCGCGAGCGGGAGCTGCCTTTGATGGAGCGCAATCCGCTGTTGTTCTGGCAGCTGGTGGCGCTGCTGCTGTTGCTATCGCATCTGCTGCATCTGCTTTAAGGAAGAAGATCGAGGTTATGGGCGAAGGCCCTGATGCCGGGATTCGTTTGCGGGACCTTCTGCGTCCATGGATGACCGTGGAGAGCGTACAGGGATGTATTCACAGCGTGTCCCGCAAACGAATACCGGCAGCAGGGCCGCCACCGAAGTCACACCGAGCACCAACAGAGTGCAGACGAATCGATCTCGCACCAGATTATCGCAAGCCGCACTGAGGCAGGAGTCGAAAACCCCGTAAAACCCGCGGTTTTCATCTTGGCACAAACCTTGAATATCAATAACCACCAACACAATTTATCCCCCTAACGAGGCAACGGCGCCCGGACTCTTCGGCAGAGAAGAGGCGGCGCCCGTGCCAGTCCACCGCGCTCCCCTCCCCTGCCGAAAAATTCAGAAAAAGATGGCAGGACTTATGGTTAAGCAAAAACTCATCGTTATCGGCAACGGCATGGTGGGCCACCACTTCCTCGAGCAACTGGCCGCGCGGCCGGAGAAAGCGCTGTTCGAAGTCACCGTCTTCTGCGCCGAGCCCAGGCCCGCCTACGACCGCGTGCACCTGTCCGAGTATTTCGCCGGCCGCTCCGCCGACGACCTGGCCATGGGCAAGATCGACCAGTACCGGGACTGGGGCTTCGAGTTGCTGCTGAACGACGCCGCCGTCGAAATCGACCGGGAAAAGAAGACCGTCACCTCCGCCAGCGGCACCGTCAAAAGCTACGACCGCCTGGTGCTCGCCACCGGCTCCTATCCCTTCGTACCGCCGATTCCCGGGCACGAACACGAAAAATGCTTCGTCTACCGCACCATCGAGGACCTGGATGCGATCCGCGCGGCCAGTGAAGGCGGTTCAGTGGGTGTCGTCGTGGGCGGCGGCCTGCTGGGCCTGGAGGCGGCCAACGCGCTGAAGGAGCTGGGTCTCGAGGCCCATGTGGTGGAATTCGCCCCCGGCCTGATGTCGGTGCAGCTGGACGCCGGCGGCTCGGAACTGCTGAAAAACAAGATCGAGGACCTGGGCGTTACCGTGCACACCAGCACCGCCACCGAACTGATCGAGGAAGTCGACGGCCGCCTGCGCATGCAGTTCAAGGGTGAACGCGAACTCTTTACCGACCTGATCGTCTTCTCCGCCGGCATTCGCCCGGAGGACAAGCTGGCCAGGGCCGCCGGCCTGCAGCTGGGCGAGCGCGGCGGTATCGCCGTCGACGAATCCTGCCGCACCTCCGACGAGAATATTTTCGCCATCGGCGAGTGCGCCCTGTACAACAATTTCATCTACGGCCTGGTGGCCCCCGGCTACACCATGGCGCGCACCGCACTGGCGCAGCTCTGCGGCGAAACCAGCCAGGTCTTCACCGGCGCCGACATGAGCACCAAGCTGAAACTGCTGGGCGTGCAGGTGGGTTCCATCGGCGACGCCCACGGCCGCACAGAGGGGGCCGCGGCCATCACCTTCGTCGACGAGCAGAGCGGCGTCTACAAGCGCATGATCACCGACGGCGACGGGAAAAAACTGCTGGGTGCAGTGCTGGTCGGCGATACCGACGACTACGACCAGCTGCTGCAACACCACCTGAACGATATCGATCTGCCCGAACACCCGGAACAACTGATTCTGCCCGCGGCCGACGGCGCCGCCCCGGCCCTGGGTGCCGGCGCCCTGCCCGCCACCGCCACCATCTGCTCCTGCCACAATGTCAGCAAGGGCCAGATCGTGGATGCAGTGGCCGGCGGCTGCTGTTCGCTGGCAGAGGTCAAGGATGCGACCAAGGCCTCCACCGGCTGTGGCGGCTGCGCGGCGCTGCTGAAAAATGTCGTCGACACGGAGCTGGCGGCCCTGGGTGTGGAGGTGAACAACCACCTGTGCGCCCACTTCCCCTTCAGCCGCCAGGAGCTGTTCCACATAGTACAGGTGGAGGAAATAAAGACCTTTGATGAGTTGCTGCAGAAACACGGCAGCGGCCGCGGCTGCGAAATCTGCAAGCCGGCGGCGGCCTCGATTCTCGCCTCCCTGTGGAACGAGCATATCCACAGGAAACCGCACGTGGGCCTGCAGGACACCAACGACACCTTCATGGCCAACATGCAGAAAAACGGCACCTATTCGGTGGTGCCGCGGGTGGCCGGCGGCGAGATAACGCCGGACAAGCTGATCGTGCTGGGCCAGGTGGCGAAGAAATACAACCTCTACACCAAGATCACCGGCGGCCAGCGCATCGACCTGTTTGGTGCGCGGCTGGAGCAGTTGCCGGAAATCTGGCGCGAGCTGATCGACGCCGGCTTCGAGACGGGCCACGCCTATGGAAAATCCCTGCGCACGGTGAAGTCCTGTGTCGGCAGCACCTGGTGCCGCTTCGGCGTGCAGGACAGCGTCAAGATGGCGCTGGATATCGAGAACCGCTACAAGGGCCTGCGCTCGCCGCACAAGATCAAGATGGCTGTGTCCGGCTGCACCCGCGAGTGCGCCGAGGCGCAGAGCAAGGATGTGGGTGTGATCGCCACCGAGAAGGGCTGGAACCTGTTCGTGTGCGGCAACGGCGGCATGCGCCCGCGCCACGCGGATCTCTTCGCCACCGATATCGACGACGAGACGCTGGTCAAGTATATCGACCGCTTCCTGATGTTCTACGTGCGCACCGCGGACAAGCTGCAGCGCACCTCGGTGTGGCTGGAAAACCTGGAAGGCGGTCTCGATTACCTGCGCGAGGTCATCATCGACGACAAGCTGGGCATCTGTGACGAACTGGAGGCGCAGATGGCCAATGTGGTCGGCACCTACCAGTGCGAGTGGAAGACGGCCATCGAGGACCCGGAAATGGTCAAGCGCTTCCGCCAGTTCGTCAACAGCGACGAGCCGGACGAGAAGATCGTCTTCGTCGAGGAGCGCGGCCAGCCGCGGCCGGCGCGGGAAGAGGAAATCGCCAGGATTGCGGAGCCTGCCTGAGTTGTTGCAGGTGATGTGGCTCAGTGGCGGCACTGCTGCCGGTGGCCGTTCGCTCAACAGCCTCATCGGTCTGTTTGCTAGCCGCAGGCGCTTTTCACGAACGGCCCCCGGCACCAGCGCCTTCGCGTCAACTTAGCCGTTTTTTAAATGCGTAGGTTGGGCTGAGCGCAGCGAAGCCCAACGACCGGGTCCCGAGTCCCGAGTCCCGAGTCCCGAGTCCCGAGTCCCGAGTCCCGAGTCCCGAGTCCCGAGTCCCGAGTCCCGAGTCCCGAGTCCCGAGTCCCGAGTCCCGAGTCCCGTATTTTAGGAGCAAACCATGAACCAAGTTGCCATAACCCACACCCAGTGGCAGCCGATCTGCCAGCGATCAGATCTGGTTGCCGATTCCGGAGTGTGTGCCCTTGTGGGCGATGCCTCTGACAAGAGAAGTATCGCCCTCTTTTTTATTCCCGGCGCAGAGCCACAGCTCTATGCCCTGGACAACTGGGACCCCATAGCCGGAGCAGGTGTTATCGCCCGCGGCATCGTTGCGGAGATAGACGGCGAACTGACGGTCTCGTCCCCGCTGTACAAGCACCACTTCCGCCTGGCGGACGGCGCCTGCCTCGAGGACGACGGTGTGCAGCTGGCCAGCTACCCGGTTGCCTTCGACGGCGACACAGTGTGCATCGCGACAGACGCCGCCTGAAGATGTCGTTGACGGAGCGCTTTCGCGCGCACAGGTCCTGCACCACCTGCCCCTACTGCGGCGTCGGCTGCGGCGTGTCCGCAACCGTCAAGCGCCGCGGTGACGGGGAGGCCGTATCGGTCAGCGGCGACGAGCGGCACCCGGCCAATTTCGGCCGCCTGTGCGTCAAGGGCTCGGCGCTGGCGGAGACCCTCGGCGAGCGTGGGCGGCTGCTGCAGCCGCGGCTGCACGGCCGCGAGCACGACTGGGACAGCGCCATGGATTTCATGGCCCGCCAGTTCGCCCGCACCATCGTCGAGCACGGTCCGGATTCGGTGGCTTTCTACCTGTCCGGGCAGCTGTTGACCGAGGACTACTATGTCGCCAACAAGCTGATGAAGGGCTTTATCGGCAGCGGCAATGTGGATACCAACTCGCGCCTGTGCATGTCGTCGGCGGTGGCCGCCTACAAGCGCGCCCTGGGCGCCGACGCGGTGCCCTGCTGCTACGAGGACCTGGAGCTGGCGGAGCTGGTGGTACTGGTCGGTTCCAACGCGGCCTGGACCCACCCGATCCTGTTCCAGCGCATGCAGGCCGCCGGCACAAAGCTGGTGGTGATAGATCCCCGCGCCAGCACCACCAGTGAGATGGCGGAGCTGCACCTGGCAATTACGCCCGGCAGCGACGCGGCGCTGTTCAACGGCCTGCTCGGTTACCTGGTCGAACAGGACAAACTGGACCCTGCATTTATTCAGAACCATACGGAAGGTTTTGAGGAGACCGTCGCAATAGCGCGGGACTGGACACTGGCAAAGACCGCCGCGGCCTGCGGAATTGCGGAGCAGCAACTGCTGGAATTTTTCCGTCTCTTCGCCGAGACGGAGAAGACCGTCAGCTTCTATTCCCAGGGCATCAACCAATCCAGCAGCGGCACCGACAAGAACAATGCGATCATCAACTGCCACCTGGCCACCGGCAGGATCGGCAGGCCGGGGGCCGGGCCCTTTTCCATTACCGGCCAGCCCAATGCGATGGGCGGGCGCGAAGTGGGCGGGCTGGCGAATATGCTCGCCGCCCATATGAATTTCAGCGCGGGTGATATCGATCGGGTCGGGCGCTTCTGGCGGTCAGATTCGGTGGCGCAAAAGCCGGGCCTCAAGGCAGTGGACCTGTTCGAGGCGGTCGAGCGCGGGCAGATCAAGGCCATCTGGATCATGGCCACCAACCCGGCGGTCAGTATGCCGGACGCCGGGCGAGTGGCCGCGGCACTGGAAAAATGCCCGCTGGTGGTGGTATCCGACTGCGTGGCCGATACGGATACCGCCCGCTGTGCCGACCTGCTGCTGCCGGCCACTACCTGGGGGGAGAAGAACGGCACTGTCACCAACTCCGAGCGCCGCATCTCCCGGCAGCGCGCCTTCCTGGCGCCCCCCGGCGAGGCGCGCCACGACTGGCAGATTATCTGCGACCTGGCCGCGCGCCTCGGGTACGGCGATCACTTTGCCTATTCCCACCCGGTGGAAATCTTCCGCGAACACGCGGCCCTGTCGGGCTTCGAGAACGGCGGCAGCCGCGCCTTCGATATCTCCGCGCTGGCGGAGATCGGCCTGCGCGAGTACGACGCCCTGCAGCCGGTACAGTGGCCGGTAAACGAAAAAAATCCCGCGGGCACCAAGCGACTGTTTACCGAACGCAGATTCTTCACTCCCAGCGGCCGCGCGCGCTTTATAGCGGTGCAGCCGCGCACGCCGGAACAGCAGCGCAGCGGGGAATACCCCCTGTGGCTGAACAGCGGCCGCCTGCGCGACCAGTGGCACACCATGACCCGCACCGGCCGTGCGCGCAACCTGCTCGACCACAGCGAGATGCCGGAGATACAGATTCATCCGCAGGACGCGGCGCGCTACGGGATCGACGACGGCCAGCTGCTGGAGGTGCGCAGCCCCCGCGGCAGCATGTGCGGCCGCGCCGCCCTTACCGGTGCGCAGAAGCCCGGCGAGCTGTTCGCGCCCATCCACTGGAGCGAGACCCTGGCACGGAATGCCCGCGTCAGCGCCCTGGCCGGGCCGGCCACGGACCCCCACTCGGGGCAGCCGGAATTCAAGCAGCTGCCGGTGCAGCTGTGCCCGCTGCCGGCGCGCGGCTACGCCACCCTGCTGTGCCGGGAGGAGATGGCCGCAGCCGTGCGAATGTGGCTGGAGCAGCAGGGCGATGCCCTGGTGCACTGGTACCGGGTGCCCTGCGAGGGTGGCTACCGCTACGAGCTGGCCCTCGGCGAAACCACGGGCGAGGCGCTGGACGGCCGCGCCCTTGGCGAACAGCTGTTCGCAGGTCGCGCCGCGGATCTGCACTGGCAACAGCTGCAACTGCTGCAGGGCCAACGCTGGCTGGCGCACACGGACAGGATGGAACTGCTGATCTTTACCGGCAGCGACTGGCGTACACTGCCGGACAGGCGCGCGCTGGAGGAGCACCTGGTGCAGCCGCTGCCGGCGGCACCAGCGCGGCTGCTGCAGAATATAGCCCCGGGGGTGCAGATGGTGTGCAGCTGTATGCAGGTGTCGCGGCAGCAGATTGAGGAGGCCATCGCCGGGGGCGTCGACACGGTCGAAGCCCTGGGCGAAGCCCTCGGCTGCGGCACCAACTGCGGCTCCTGCAAGCCGGAGATTGCGTCCCTGTTGCGAGCGAATACGGTCGGCGACTGGGCGCTGGGGGAGAATGTCGCCTGATCGCCGCAGTTGCAACACAGCCCCTGTAGGAGCGGCCGTTGGCCGCGATCGGGTTCGCCGACCGTCGATCGCGGCCATGGGCCGCTTCTCTAAAGCGGCTCCTGATGTCAACCACTAATCTGGTTTCCGCTGTCCAACCATTACTGAGTTTCAGGCTTCTCTACGTGGTCGCTCA
>NZ_JCBAJA010000041.1:0-43335 GCF_059834885.1 Microbulbifer sp. SE14
CAGAACTGGAACCTGACGCTATCACAGCTGACGATCCACTTCCCGGACCGCCTGGAGAAATACATCAGCCTGTGAGGCTATTTGGCTGACACAGAGTTTTGAACACCCTCAGTATCACTGGCATCCAGCTCTATGGCAACGCCGGCAATTAGGCGGCTACAGATAGAGCCTCAACACTAGCTCTACCAAAATAAATACTTTTCTAGTCCATTGAGAGTATCATTTGCTTGGAGTGAGGCGTCCGGGGAAGTGCTAGACCAACGAAAGCCAGCTTTTGGGGCAGTTACACAGAATTCTTTACACCCTCACCAAATCCTAGACAATACTTTTCTATCCCTCATCTTTATCAAAGCAAAATGAAATAAACTTGAGTTTTTCTATAACCATTTAACGACTCAAGTTATTAAAAATCACTTCCCACTATCACATACCTTTCTTTCAGCAATTTTTTTTGAAATTTTTCGTTTTTCTTCATCATCAATAGCTGACTCTAATCGAGAGCGTCGCTCTTTCACTATAGAATCACCAATTGTGCCAGGTAACACCTTCGTAGCATAAATCTCATTCCAAAACCAAGCACTCTTTGCATCTTTTTCATCTTCAAAGTGCTGAAAAAGCTTATCCATTGCTTCTCTACTTCCCGCGTCGGCAGAAGCATATAGAAACTCGATTTCATTCGCCGTTAGGCTAGGCTTGGAAAAGTTTTCGCTCGACTCCTTAGCCAAGTAATATCCGGACAATTTAATAAAGGAACAGTTATCACTAGTCATTAGAGATTCCAACCCTCTAATTGCCTTTTCTTTATCTCCTACAAGGTAGGCTTTCCAAAAGAAATAATAATGAAGCTTTGCCTCACCATTTTCCGACTCTGACTCTAACGCCAAATTTAGATATATTTCCGCGCTTTTCAAATCATTCCTTTTTACAGATTCTTTGAACAACGCAAGGTTACTTTTCCCAAATGCAGAATTCAACATAAAAGTTAATAATACAAAAAAACTACAAAAAAGTTTTACGATCATTGGCGCCCCCTGAATTCATTGAACTTCCCGACATTCTCTTTAACTTTTGACCCGGAATGATCCGCCGGCCCGATCCACCACTCTACAGTTCCAGGCTTAATATATTGCACGGTTCCCCTATAGAAATCTTCATAAGCTGGAGAAATAAAGTTATCTGGTGCATATACTGACTTAACACCATACTTTAATAATCCGTCCGCAAATTTTTGAGCGAAACCATTTGCTAACTTTCCTGTGTTACAGCTAATCAAGTATATGGTGTGCGTCCCATCGGGCAGGTCCGGAGCGATCCACTCAGCAGCCGCATCGCCTGTTGCACCGAAAGGATATCTTACAGAGTTTACCGGTAAATCTATCGTATTCTCATTTCCATGAACCAGCACATAAAACACACCTTCATCGATATTAAGAGCGGCTCCGACTTTACGCCAATCATTTGGCACGTCACCGTATGTTTTATACCGGCTGACCAACTCGTCATTAAAAGCCCTCGAAAACGCACCGGTAACAGCCCCATTTGCAAACTTACCACCAGAGGCCGCCGAAGCCGTTCCACCAACGATCGCCGCCGCAATCACCCGAACAATACTAAACCCAGGATCAGGATCGAGACCATCTATAGCGCCGGAAAACGCCTGCGTAATACCAGCACTGGCAAACCCATGTGCGAACTTCCCGCCGTGCATATCGGACATCAGGCCGCCAGCCACGGCATGGGTGAAGACCTTGGCGGCGAAGCCCTTCGCGTTCAGTCCGCTGCCCAGCACTCCATTCGAGTTCTGCCCGGCCTTCGCCCAGGCAGCCCCATCGAAGGCCATACCTATACCATGGAATGTCATGGCCGTGAACGCGCCGGTAAATGCGCCCTTGACGGTGCCCGTTTGGATAGCCCCGGATGCAGCCCCGCCCAGGGCAACAACGCCAAATCCTGCAGAAGCGCTGTTTACCGCTACGCCGAAGAAATTCCAGCTACCCGCTGCAGCTCCGCCAGTATAGATAGTGATAGCAATGGCCGCGAGAGGTTTGATCCAGCGGTCTCGGTACTTCATCCAGCGGCTGTAGCCACTGGGGTCGGTATAGGTCAGTGGGTTGTTGTGTACATAGGCATAGCGATTGAACCCCTGCGCCGAGGTAATGCCATCGATGGTCGGGTCTGCCGAGACGAAGCGGGCCAGGGTCGGGTCGTAGATCCGGCCGTTCATATGAATCAGGCCCATCTCGTCGAGCATTTCGTGGCCGGTGTAGCCACGGTTGCTGGTGAGGTGGTAGAAGGTGCCTACCTTTAGGGTGGCGACGATACTTTCCGGGGTGTCGAGCCGCTCCCAGCTCAGCGGGAACCTGCGTTTGCCCCAGGCGTCGAAACTGTAGACCAGCTTGTTGCCACCATCGTCTTCGGCAACCTGGCCGACGCTGTTGGTAATAACATCCAGCGACCCCTGCAGATCCTTGTGCAGGTACTCGATACTGCTGGTGCCAACGGTATCACTGGCATCCAATTCCATGCGTTCGATGGCAACGCCGGCAATTGAGCGCCGGTAGAAACCCCTGATGAAGCCTCCGGAGCTGCCGCGCTCGACAACCTTTTCCACACTGCCGATCTGCAGCGTGGTGACGGTACCGCTGCCGTTGTCGTCCACGCGCTTGTAACGATTGCGGTCCGGACCATAGGAAATCAAACGACTCCGACCCCATCGATTTGCCCTATCGATTTACCGAGGTGACGCCATCGATGGTCGGGTCTGCCGAGACAAATCGGGCCAGAGTCGGGTCGTAGACCCAGCTGTTCAAGCAGGTGATGGGCGGAAGCCTATAGACTTCTATGCCCACATAATGGGAAATAGCTAAGGGGTGGCCCCCATTTATTACTTGTGTAAATTTTAAGGCCTACTTTTCGCAGTCTTGTCTTTTCCACTCTTCATTCGCCACTTAACTTATATAGCTGCAAGAAACCCGTAGTTGCCAGCCAATAGCACAGAACCCACAAGCAGAAAAGCTAGTAATGTCAAATCAATTATCAAGAAAAATCGATCATTAATAATGGTTAGCTTTCTAGCACCAAAGCTCAAAACAGATATAAAAAAATATATTCCCGCCAAGAAAAACATGGCTCTACCTCTGCTTACATAGTACTGGCCTAATTCCGCTGTGAAATTAGGAACAATTGCAAAAAAAGTATATGCCAACATCAAACACAACAGAATATGGACAAGCTTATTAACTCCCCAATCCCATAAAAGCATCTTGCTATTTATAGACAGTTCCCAAGGACGATTTTCTGCCAAGAAGCTCCTCACTGATCAATAATACAAGATTT
The DNA here is from genome assembly GCF_059834885.1 of Microbulbifer sp. SE14. Lineage (NCBI taxonomy): Bacteria > Pseudomonadati > Pseudomonadota > Gammaproteobacteria > Cellvibrionales > Microbulbiferaceae > Microbulbifer > Microbulbifer sp. SE14. The sequence continues at coordinate 3,337 of NZ_JCBAJA010000041.1, forward strand.
CTGCTCTTCCCCGAAGATTTCGGCATCTAATAAATCCTTAATGGTCAAAAAGCCACTGAAAACGCCAATATCACCATAGACTACAACATACTTATTTAAACAGTCCTTCTTTATCAAGCGACGACCATCGTAAACATGCAATGTACTAGACGGCAAATACCGACCAGACAAGTTGGCATACTCAGCTGTTGGGAACAGTCGAATTCCAGCGCTTGACTCTGCCAAATACCCTCTCACATGTACTTTCTTGCCAAGATAATCAGACGATCTGGATGTCAAAACATCTACAGAAACAACATCACTTTTCGACACTTTATAGCCACACCCATATCCTGCATTTGTCATTAACAGGACAAGGCAGATCCAGAATGTACGGAACATGAAACTACTCCATTACCATTGACTTCATATTTAAACACATTTTCTGTAGCCATAAAATCGACATAAATTGGCCCCTCAAAGTATAAGTTTCTCCCCCAAAAACTAGTACCTCCGAAGTTTTCAGAATATTGAGAAATTCGAGGAATCCGTATATTTTTGAAAACGTTTATGACCATTGCTTTAGCGTCTTGGACATCAACGTAACCACCACCAGGAGATTGTTGCAATAGACCATGACCATTCGCCCAATTCCACCCCTGAAGATCCCCATGGTACTCTAGTGCGTATGGATAATAGAAATTATCTCCATCCTGGAAAATTGGCGCACCTATTGACTCGGATGCAATATCACCCTCTGGCAAATTATATTTTTTCGCCTGTTGAAGCCTTGCTCTAATCGCTCTACCCCTGGCTATTGCCTTATCCACAGCCTCATCAAAGCTATTGGCTTTTCTATGACTACGAGACAACTCGTCATTAAAAGCCCTCGAAAACGCACCGGTAACAGCCCCATTTGCAAACTTACCACCAGAGGCCGCCGAAGCCGTTCCACCAACGATCGCCGCCGCAATCACCCGAACAATACTAAACCCAGGATCAGGATCGAGACCATCTATAGCGCCGGAAAACGCCTGCGTAATACCAGCACTGGCAAACCCATGTGCGAACTTCCCGCCGTGCATATCGGACATCAGGCCGCCAGCCACGGCATGGGTGAAGACCTTGGCGGCGAAGCCCTTCGCGTTCAGTCCGCTGCCCAGCACTCCATTCGAGTTCTGCCCGGCCTTCGCCCAGGCAGCCCCATCGAAGGCCATACCTATACCATGGAATGTCATGGCCGTGAACGCGCCGGTAAATGCGCCCTTGACGGTGCCCGTTTGGATAGCCCCGGATGCAGCCCCGCCCAGGGCAACAACGCCAAATCCTGCAGAAGCGCTGTTTACCGCTACGCCGAAGAAATTCCAGCTACCCGCTGCAGCTCCGCCAGTATAGATAGTGATAGCAATGGCCGCGAGAGGTTTGATCCAGCGGTCTCGGTACTTCATCCAGCGGCTGTAGCCACTGGGGTCGGTATAGGTCAGTGGGTTGTTGTGTACATAGGCATAGCGATTGAACCCCTGCGCCGAGGTAATGCCATCGATGGTCGGGTCTGCCGAGACGAAGCGGGCCAGGGTCGGGTCGTAGATCCGGCCGTTCATATGAATCAGGCCCATCTCGTCGAGCATTTCGTGGCCGGTGTAGCCACGGTTGCTGGTGAGGTGGTAGAAGGTGCCTACCTTTAGGGTGGCGACGATACTTTCCGGGGTGTCGAGCCGCTCCCAGCTCAGCGGGAACCTGCGTTTGCCCCAGGCGTCGAAACTGTAGACCAGCTTGTTGCCACCATCGTCTTCGGCAACCTGGCCGACGCTGTTGGTAATAACATCCAGCGACCCCTGCAGATCCTTGTGCAGGTACTCGATACTGCTGGTGCCAACGGTATCACTGGCATCCAATTCCATGCGTTCGATGGCAACGCCGGCAATTGAGCGCCGGTAGAAACCCCTGATGAAGCCTCCGGAGCTGCCGCGCTCGACAACCTTTTCCACACTGCCGATCTGCAGCGTGGTGACGGTACCGCTGCCGTTGTCGTCCACGCGCTTGTAACGATTGCGATCCGGGCCATAGAGAAAACGGGTACTGTGGCCACCCTTCTCGACCAGTACCGGCTTATCGAAAACCGAGTACTGCAGGCTGCGGCCGCCGGAATCACCGGTCATGTTGCCGTTCGCGTCGTACTGATAGGTTATGCCATCGGTACTGGTGACCGCGTGCGGCCCGGCGCCATTGCCGTAGCCATAGGTGCCGACGCCGGTCTTGTATTCTATATTGCCGCCATCGTCGTAACGTACCTCCTGCACATCCGCCTGGCTGCCGCTCTGGTAGAGACGGGCATAGCGCAGCCGGTTGAGACCATCGTACTCATAGGTTTCCTGCAGATCCTTGGTATAGCTGCCGTCGCCGCTCCGATCCGTCTTCGACATCAGGTTGCCGATCTCGTACCAGTCGTAGTGGAGATTCTGCACCTGGCCGATTCCGGGTGTGATATCGGTGAGAATATCCGTCAGGCGGTGGTGCTGGGGATGGTACACGTAGGTCGTGGTAAGGCCGTTACCCAATGTAACTTCTTCAACCTGACCACGGGGGTTCATGCGCTTTACGGTGTAGTAAGGCGTTGCGCTCTGTATATCCTTGACACCGGTTTTGTAGCCGTAGGCGTTGTACAGGGTTTCCACGCCGTATTGGTAATTGCCGATTTCGCCCGGCTCAACATTGTCGTAAGCCCGCTGGTTACTGGCATCGAAGCTCTGGTGGACGCGACTGTATTGGTCATAGGTGACCAGCTCAAAGAAGTCACCATCCCCTTCCAGAAGGCCCAACGAGGTTGAGGTCTCCCCGAGGCGTCCGTAGACATCGTACTTGAGCAACTTCAGATAGGTGACATCCTCCACATTCGGGTTGCAACCGGCCGCGATGGCTACCGGCGCCTGAGCAACCGCCACGAGCTTGCCCTCAGAGTAATTGACTTCCGCGCAGTTGGGGTCTCGCTCGTAATACCAGCGGCTGAAACCCTTCAGAGAACCGCTCTGGCTCAAGGAATCGAAATTGGTATAGTCCGCACGGCTGACCATTCTGCCCAGGGCATCATAGCTCATCACCGTGCCCTGCCCCTTGCCATCCGCTTGCCATTTCAGTTCGCCGAACCCGGTATAGCCATAACTCCAGGTTCCCTTGTCCGGGTCTATCAGTTTTTCTTTCCGCCCGAGCTTGTCATACTCAACGGTGGTTGCTGAGGTCTCCACTCCTGCACTGCTGAATACTCTTACATGCTTCAGCTTGCCATCCGCATAGTACTCGTACTTGAGCTTTCCGCCGATATTATCAGTAACCTCCTGTACTTCACCGAGCGCATTCCTGGTTGTGGATTTGTTCTGGCCACAAGTGGTAGTTGTTTCTTTAAGCCCCGTGTACTGGGTGCTGATATCGCACTGGCCGTCAGGTGCATTCACGAAGGTGGTGCGGCTGAGAAGGTCGTACTGGTACTCAGTCCAGCGGGGCGTCTGGCCCGCCGCATAGGGCTCGGAGACCTTGTGCACCCTGGACTGCTCATCGTACTGGGTATCGACGTAGACCGGATTCCCCTCGAAATCCTGGCTCTGTTTGCGCACTTCGCGCCCCATGCGATCGTAGTACACCACCGTTTCTGTGGCTTCGATACCTGATGTGGTCACTTTAAAGTGTGCGGGAACACCGGCCACCGTAGGACAGTCACCGGTATCGGAACAAAGCGCCTTCAGTGAAGTACTGTGGCCCCCTGTTTCCGAATGCTCGAAATACTGCTCACCGAACTGGGAGTAGGCAAAGGTGGTCGCTACCCCACTAACATCCAGTATCAGCTCCGGTTGGCCGAAAGCATTTATGCTCCTTCTCTGCTCAATCGTCTGACCGAGCGCATTGACCTCGGACACCGGGTAGCGGCCGTAGCCGTCATAGAATGTCCTGCTGGTACGGCTGTTTCCATCAACATCCGTAACAGTGGTTTCCGTGCGGTTCCCGAAACGGTCGTGTTCATAGTGGGTATGCAGTGCCAGACCGACGTCACTCTTTTGTACCCATTCGTCGGTCAGCAGGCCGGTTACAGGGTCGTACGCAAAGCCCGCACTTCTAGTAACAGGCGCTGCGACCACACTGCCGAATCGCTCTGTGACAACCTCGCTGTTGCTCAAACGTGCCAGATGCCAGCGGTTTCCGTCAACTGTATTTTGATATGTATTAGTGGTTATCTTACTTTGCAACTTAACATCAGATGCATCAAAAGTTTCAACAATTAACTTCCATACGTTGCCATATCTCGTGCTTTCTCCAGCATTGTAAACAGTCTGTGTTTCTATCTTGCCCAGATAATTACCATGGATGTCATATGACTGATCGATAGCCTTACTAATATACGGTAATTTGGTAATTCCCGGCAGAGGCTCAATGAAATCCAGTTCGTTCTTGGAACAGCTGATCAGTGTCAGTCCCGTTCCACTGCACGCCGCGGGAGTAGATATTTTGGCCAAATCCGGCTCTATAACCTTGGCCGTCTCTACCGGCATACCGGTAAATGGATAGTCCTGACGATAGGTAGTTGTCGTCTTTATCTGATTTTGTGGATCGTAGGAGGTGACTTTTTCAAAGCCAAGGAAGCCTCGCCCCCCGCCCTGAACTCTGGCGCTGGAGTAGTGGTAATACGCCTCAACAGTATTGCCATCATCATTTGCAGCGGGGGCATCAGAAATTACCTTCCTGACCAGGTAGGTAGGCGCATACAAATCGAAGACAGGCGATCCATTACCGTAATTCAAGGATAGAGAACCGGTTTTGCGCGTGTAAACGCGATCCGCGTACCGATTCATCCTGCCGTATTCTATTCGCGTTTTTACCCCAAAACCATTGGTTATCGTTTTTAGTCTGTCTACCGGAGCACTGAAGCTCTCCGTCTGAAAAATGCGCAGATATGCTTTGTTGTCGAAAAAGTAATTGTCACAGTGGTCATTTGTCTGATCAAAATCAGCACAGTTCTCCAGAAGCTCGACACGGCCATCACCATTCAAATCCATCATGTAATGGCTGTGATCATCGCTTTCCGCATAAATCAGACCGGTATCAAATGCTTGACCAAATCCGGAAGCACTATTGGGAAGCACATGTAAGTGTTTGTAATTATCGGCAACTTCTGTACCACCAGAATACAGGATATCCGTCAATCCGTTCTGGTCCCAATCATAGAGCTGTAACTTCCCGTCTATTTCGGACGGCAGGAATCCTGCCTGTAAAAAGACATTTCCGTTAAAGTGATACAGGCGCCACTGACTAGTGTCACTCAAGCGATATATGAGATCGGCAAGTCCATCGCCATTGATATCAACCAAATGCTGCTCCACCGCACTCCCATCAGCACCCGGCAAATCCACCGAATAGGATGTTGAATATCCGTACTCACTGGATAGCAACACAACGAAATGTCTCTTAATTTTTTCCTCTACGGAACAACCACTGCCAGGCTCTATACATTTCCATGTCGTTGTGGCAATCGCGGTCATATCCGCAACGCCATCACCATTAATGTCAGTTACCGCGTCATGACTCCGCAGATTGACATTTGTAGTCTTCTCGTACAGCGGCATTGGATCTCCGATAGGAGAGGAGACTTCAGGAATTGATACATTTTTCTCCAGTACTGTTGAGGAAAATTCTATCCCGGGTTCACCGCCGACTTTCCTTCGCATCGGAGTTACTTTTATCTTAAGCGGACCACCCTCCCCGTACTTCCAGGAACCATCTAAAAACTGTGCAAAATCAGGCAACCCGTCTCCATTAAAGTCATACATGTTACCTCTCTGGTCTTTCTCGTAGGTTATAGAAGTATTCAGCTCCTCTGTATCAAATGCGTGACCAAAAGATCGATTTAACTTCCAGTATCCTGTATCGCCACCTGTAGGCACATGCAGCAGGTCATCGTCGCCATCGCCGTCGTAATCAATCAGATACCACTCTTTTCGGTGATTGGTGCGGGCTCTGATTCTTTGAGGCCTTAAGTCAAATCCATTCTGGTCATTTGCGACAGCCATTCGGAAATAGTAGATATCTGTGCCTTCACTATTATCCAGTTCCAGCCACACGAGATCGGTCTTTCCGTCGCCGTTAACATCTCCCATTTTTGCACCGGCAAACTTACTCGGGAAAGAGCTGACTGCACCAAACGTTCTGGTAAAACCGTTACTGGGCGCTTCCGAGTATTCAAAATCGGTCGTCGGTAGACAATTGTCAGCAACACATTCACTAACGCCATCCAGAAGCAGTCTGCCTGTAGTGCTTACATCATAGGCAAAGTCATAGCGCCGCAATTCCACTCCATTTGCACTGGATATGATGGAGGTCAAACGTCTCGTCATTGACTTCTTGTCGCCAAACCAGTAGCCATATACCTTGTCATTGCGGTCGTCGTCGTAATTGAAGGTAATGGCATTTTTCGGCGAATCATATCCGTTGCCTGAATAACGAATATTCTTGATCAAATGTTCGCCATTACTGTTATCTTTTAAATACTCGTATTCAATATAGTTTCCTGTGCTATCAACCTGCCTATCCTTGTACCAAACCTTTTCTTCATGCGAATCTTCATTGAAACCGTAGTAGGAAATAGAGCCGTCTTTACCATAGACTTCAAAGCCTATATTAGACCCTACGGACGAACCAACCAGCCGGATACGGGAAAAGGAATCCAGGGCCGTCCTGTACTCCGACCCGATACTTCCATAGGCAGCACCTGTCGGGGTCAGCTTAAGACGCTGCCCATCCAGGCAGAAACGCTCAAAACCACCACCATTTTCCCCATCTTCTTCAAACGTTTTTCTGCAGGCGGTGATGCTGGAAAGGCCACTAATGCCCCACCCGATTCCTAAAGGACCATTTCCGCTTTCACTGCTGTAGGAGATTGAAATAGAGGGCACAGAACCGCCAGACGAAGGCCCAACCAAGACAGGGATACTGTAACTTGCTGAACCCGATTCTGTTACACGAAATTCTCCACCTACCGTCCCGATTTTATCCGACGCCGTAACTTCAAGTGACGTATTCAGCGGAGCGGTCTCCTGATGTGGTAGCACATTCGTGGGTACGGCCGCTTCCAGAAACTTTACTTGAGCAATTTCAGTCTCAGAAAAGGCAGAACACGTTGAGTAATTTGAAACCTGGTTACACGCCCGGACTTTATAGGCAAAGAATCCTTCCGAAAGCGCAAATGCCTTACTTAGCAGTTCAAAGTCATTGTGAAAAATTGGATTAGCGTCATCCCAGGTGACACTGCTATTGGCATCCGGCGCAACACCATGAACCAACTCATAGCGAACAATCTTGCCACTGCCGCTATTCCATGTAACCGTCATCTCTCCATCTTTTGAAAAACGGCTCGACAGACTGGCACCAGCTGGTGCACCCGGTCTATGCGCAACTGTCAATGTCATCACTCCACCTACAGGGGAGCAATCCCTAAGATTACAGGCTTCTACTTTGTAGTTGTAAATGCCATCTTTTCTTGCCTCAGAAGGCTTGTAAGAGTGTGGAGTATTCGGACTTTTAGGATCGCTTGATAGCGTCTTGATCTTTACGCCATTCTCGTAGACATGATATTCGTAAACAAACTCAGGCCGCAGATCCGTCCAGTCCAGCGTGAAACTACCATCGTCGTCATCTGGCAACTGATCAATTGAAGGAGAAGAAGGGATCGGCTGATTCCATACATTGACTAATACTGCATCGCTCCAGCTGTCGCCGCACCCTTTCGAGTTACAATTCTTGCTGCGGAACTCCCAGTCGCCGTCATTCAGACCGGAAACTGAATAGGTGCTAGCCGATTCGGTTTGATAATTGCTGCCTGAAGGCCAGACACCTCCTATCGTGCGTTTCTGCCAGATTACCGAATCTATAGGTCCACTACCATTCGATTCAAAGGAAATCACACCGTCATAAGATTCCGCTGAATCTGCAGTCAATGTGGCTTTACCAGGCTTGAAGATGACACTTGCGTTAACAGGACCACGAGTCTCTTGGTTACCGGGCAAACAGGTACCACCTGCGCCTTCTGGAATACAGGTTTTTCCTACCAGTGTATAGGTGTAGGTGCCACTGGATGAAACGGTATCAATATGGCTTTGTACCGCGCCCGAGTAGCCCCAACCTGAATCGTAGATCTCGATATTGCCGCGCTTGAGAATGACCCGGTCCATATCCCAGTCCTTCCAGCGCAATCTCACTTCTCCCTCGACGACCGACTGAATATACAGCTCGGGAAGAGATACACTTACCGTTTTGACACCCGTCCAACCACCACAGGAAGTGACACCGCTATAAGTACTACATCCTTGTACCTGATAGCTGTAGCTGCCGTCGCTGGTCTTGGTGAATGATTTGCTGGTAGAGGCCAAGTTCCAGCTACCCGTAGCAGCGCCGCTCTGCTTCAGGTTGTAGCTTGCAGTGCCATCAGTCGCTACAGAATTCCAGCTAACTGAATACACGCCATTGCCTGAGGAAGCAGGCACGGTTAGCCCGGCAGGAATGCCGGGAGCCCGGGAAATAATGACACTGGATGAAGTTCTGTAGCTACCTACTTTTCCGTTTTCGACCGCCGCCACGCGATACTTATAGGACCCTGTACCACGACCGGTAACCGTTTTGCTGGTTCCGGTGCCGTTATAGACGTCGGCCCAGCTGCCGCTGTTTTTCTGCTCTTGCAGTTTGTAGCTCGCTGCACCGGTAACCCCGCTCCAGGATATTGCTACACTCCCATTCGTACTGTTCGCAGGAACATTGATTGAGCCTGGAGTGCGGATAACAGTAATCGATTTAGTGGATGTATAGTTGTAGCAGGTCACCTTGGATGAATAGGCACTATCATTACACGCCCTGACTCGATATTCATAGACGCCTGTGGTCTTCCCGCTGACGCTTTTGCTTCTCGAACTACTGTTGTGAATACGTGCCCAGCTACCGCCATCTTTCCGCTCCTGCAACTCATAGCGATCCAGCGGCCCGGTTGCGGCACCCCAGCTGATTGAATAGGAACCATCAGTATCCGTAGAAGCCAGACTAATGGCTCCCGGTACGCCCGGGTTTCGCAACATTTCAACTTCGACAGTGCCTATGTATGTGGCAGCATGAGCAGAGGAAACGAGAAAAAATAGTGGGTTTCTATTTAATTTGTCGAGGAATGCAACGGGGCAATTGGGCACGCATCCACCTCCACCGCTACTTCCGCCGCCGCCGACTGTTGTTCCGGAAACAACATACTTCCAGATAGCGTCTGTTCTTCCGGTCACCGTGTAATCGCTTGTTACACCAGCAACACTTATAGTTCTTTGATATACGCCATTCTTATATTCGGCCAAAGTTACTCCGCCATAGGAGCCGGACCAATCCACGTGAATCGAGCCGCTACCGTAGGCATATCCATACACTGCCGCAAAAGTGTTTACAGAGGCAAAAAGAACGGAGGCCAGGGTTAGAAAAATAAGTACAGGCTTTCTTACTATATTTCCTGACTTTATTCCCTTTGAACTCTTTGAGAGTTTTGTTTTTTCGCAACTGATCACTTTTTAGCCCCAAACAGCCCCCACTTATGAAGCGGCAAAGACTAACGACTGTTTGTGAGGACGTGAAGCCTGATGCCATTACATGCAATTACACCGCTGACTAAACTGTATTAGATGTTTTTTGAGGAGATAATTTTGGACGAGGAGGGGCAGCTCGGTACTCAGTAGTAACCTTGTCTGGATACAGCTATGAGTCACTTCTCCCCTTTGCCCGCCAGACTTTGAGCAACGTCAAGCATCCGATTCGCGAAGCCCCACTCGTTATCAAACCAGGTCAATATCTTCACCAGCTTGCCACCGGCAACGCGGGTCTGACTGGCATCGACGATGCCGGAGCGGGAATCATGGTTGAAATCACAGGAGGCGAGGGGTTCTTCGGTGTAGCCGAGCACATCCTTGAATTGTTTTTGCGCTGCGGACTTGAGAAGCGAGTTTACCTCGGCTTGGGTGACGGGCTTGTGCAGCTGCACGGAGAGGTCAATAGCGGAGACATTGACGGTGGGTACGCGCATCGCCTGGGCTTCGAACTTGCCCGCGAGTTCGGGCAGGATGCGCTCTATGCCGCGAGCCAGGCCTGTATCAACCGGAATGATAGAGGTCACCGCGGAGCGGGTTTTTCTGAGATCAGTGTGGTGGTAGGCATCAATCACCGGCTGGTCGTTCATCGCCGAGTGAATGGTGGTGATAACACCGGCCTCGATACCAAAGGCTTTATCTAAAGCGGCGATCACCGGCACGCTGCAGTTGGTGGTGCAGGAGGCGGCGGAGACGATTTTTTCCTCGCCGGTGAGGGTGCCGTCGTTGACGCCATAGACGATGGTCGCGTCCACGTCGCTTTTCGCGGGTTGGGAGAAGAGTACTTTCTTGGCACCGGCCTTCAGGTGTAATTCGGCGCGCTCGCGCTCTGAAAAGCTGCCGGTGCACTCCAGTACTATATCGACCTTCTCCCTTGACCAGTCCAGGCCTTCCAGACGTTCGCAGTGGGTCACGGCGATACGGTCGCCATTGACGATCAGGGTGTCATTTTCAATGGACACTTCGCCGACAAAGCGGCCGTGTACCGAGTCGTACTTGGTCAGATGGGCGATGGTGGCGCAGTCGGCCAGTTCGTTGATGGCGACTATCTGCAGTTTGTCGCGGCGGCCTCCTTCGTAGAGGGCGCGCAGTACCGAGCGGCCTATGCGGCCGTAGCCGTTGATGGCGAGTCGTATGGTCATAAGGGCTGGCTATTCGCGGGCAGGCCCGCTCCCACAGGGGTGTTGTTTTCCCGTAGGAGCGGCCGTTGGCCGCGATGGGCGTTGCAGCATCCCGCCGGGCCGCTCCTACAGAATAAGCGCGCTGAATTACTTCAACAGTTTTTCCACTGAGGCAACCACATTCTCGGCGGTAAAGCCGAAATACTTCATCAGCTCGCCGCCGGGGGCGGATTCGCCGAAGCTGTTCATGCCGACGATGGCGCCGTCGAGGCCGACGAACTTGTGCCAGTAATCTTCGTGGCCTGCCTCCACGGCGACGCGGTTGCGCACGCTCGACGGCAGCACCGACTCGCGGTAGGACGCGTCCTGCTCCATAAAGGTCTCGGCGCAGGGCATGGAGACCACGCGGATCTTCCTGTCGGAAAGCTGCTCCTTGGCCGCCATCGCCAGATCCACTTCGGAACCGGTGGCGATGATGATGGCTTCCGGCGCGCCGTCGCAGTCGGCCAGCACATAGCCGCCCTTTTCGATCGCCTTCAGTTGCGCGTCGTCGCGGTTCTGCGGCGCCAGGCCCTGGCGGCTGAAGATAAGTGCGCTGGGGCCGTCCTTGCGGGCCACGGCCATTTTCCAGCTGACCGCGGATTCGGTGGCGTCACAGGGGCGCCAGGTGTGCAGGTTGGGCGTGGCGCGCAGGGCGGTGAGCTGTTCCACCGGCTGGTGGGTGGGGCCGTCCTCGCCGAGGCCGATGGAGTCGTGGGTGTAGACGAAGATCACCCGCTGCTTCATCAGCGCGGCCATGCGCACCGCGTTGCGGGCGTATTCCATAAACATCAGGAAGGTCGCACCGTAGGGCACGAAGCCGCCGTGCAGGGCGATGCCGTTCATGATGGCGCTCATGCCGAACTCGCGCACACCGTAGTAGACGTAGTTGCCGGAGGCGTCATTGGCGGTCACGCCCCTGGAGTCGGACCAGATGGTGAGGTTGGAGCCGGCCAGGTCGGCGGAGCCGCCGAGGAATTCCGGCAGCAGCGGGCCGTAGGCGTTCAGTGCGTTCTGGCTGGCCTTGCGCGAGGCGATCTTCTCGGCCTTTTCCTGGCACTCGCGGATGTAGTCGTCGGCCTTCACCAAAAAGTCCGCCGGCAGTTCGCCGCTCATGCGGCGCTCGAACTCCGCCGCCAGCTCCGGGAACTCCTCCTGGTAGTCGGCGAAGATATCCTTCCACTCCTCTTCCTGGGCCTCGCCCTTGCCGCGGGCGCTCCAGCCCTCATAGATTTCTTCCGGGATCTCGAAGGGGGCGTGGTTCCAGTTGATGGTCTCGCGCACCAGGGCGATTTCGTCGTCGCCCAGGGGCGCACCGTGGCACTCCTCGCGGCCCTGCTTGTTGGGGGAGCCGAAGCCGATCACCGTCTTGCAGCAGATGATGGTGGGCCTGCCGGTCTCGGCGCGGGCGGCTTCGATGGCGGCCTTGATGGCCGCGGAGTCGTGGCCGTCCACGCCCGGGATCACGTGCCAGCCATAGGATTCGAAGCGCTTGGGCGTGTCGTCGGTGAACCAACCCTGCACCTCCCCGTCGATGGAGATGCCGTTGTCGTCGTAGAAGGCGATCAGCTTGCCCAGGCCCAGGGTGCCGGCCAGGGAGCAGGCCTCGTGGGAAATGCCCTCCATCAGGCAGCCGTCACCCAGGAAGACGTAGGTGTGATGGTCCACCAGCTCGTAGCCGGGGCGGTTGAACTGGGCCGCCAGCACCTTCTCCGCCAGCGCCATGCCCACGGCGTTGGTGATGCCCTGGCCCAGGGGCCCGGTGGTGGTCTCCACGCCCGGGGCGTAGCCGTATTCCGGGTGGCCCGGGGTCTTGGAGTGCAGCTGGCGGAAGTTCTTCAGCTCGTCCATCGGCAGGTCGTAGCCGGACAGGTGCAGCAGGGAGTAGAGCAGCATGGAGCCGTGGCCATTGGACAGCACGAAGCGGTCGCGGTCGGCCCAGTGCGGGTTGGCCGGGTTGTGCTTCAGGTAGTCGTTCCACAGAACTTCGGCGATATCCGCCATGCCCATGGGCGCCCCCGGGTGGCCGCTGTTGGCTTTCTGGACGGCATCCATGGACAGGGCGCGAACGGCGTTGGCCAGCTCGGTGCGGGACGGGTTGCGGGAAGGCATAGAATCAACTCTCTGAAAGCGAATTGGGGCCGGGCTGTTCCTGAAGATAGGCCACGGCGGCGAAAATGCGGCGCGCACAGACACAGCCGCTGAAAAAGGAGGCGTATTTTCCCGTAATCGGCCGCCGGGCGCAAAGGCCGGACGGCCCAAATGCGCTGACCGGCAACAGCGGCCTGCGGACTGTCGGCCGGCCGCACCGGCAGCTGCATCAAAATTTTCTTATGCAACTATATCAAAAAACTTTGATGCAGAACAAAACCACTGCTAGACTCTCCGCCATGCTTCAATCTCCGCAATCTCCTGATAGCGCCGCGGATACCGAAAAGGGGCCCGGCGGCGACATAGCGCAGCTGGCCGCGCGCCTGAAGGCCGCCGGCGACCCGCTGCGCCTGGAGATACTGCGCCTGCTGAGCCAGGACTCCTACAGCGTGCTGGAGCTGTGCCGCATCTTCGACCTGCGCCAGCCGGCGCTCAGCCACCACCTGAAGGTGCTGGCCCAGGCGGAGCTGGTGACCAGGCGCCGCGAGGGCAACAACCTCTTCTATCGCCGCAGTGGCGACGGCCTGCAACCGCTGTTTACCGGCCTGGATCGGCTGCCGCTGCGCCCCGAACTGGCGGAGGCGGTGGAACAGGTGGCCCAGGAGCGCGCCGAGGCCTCGCGGCGCTTCTTTGCCGACTACGGCAACCGCTTCCGCGAACAACAGGAGCTGATCGCCGGCTACGAGGTCTACGGCCCCCAGGTGGCGCAGTTGCTGAAACCCGGCGCCGCGGCGCTGGAAGTGGGGCCCGGCGAGGGGGAATTCCTGGAAGAGCTGGCGGGCCGCTTCGAGCGGGTCACCGCGCTGGACCTGTCCGGCACCATGCTCGAGCGGGCGCGGCAGTTCGCCGGCGAGCGGCAGCTGGGGAATATCGAATTTGTCTGCGGCGACACCCGCGAGGCCGCGGCGCGCCCGCAGAGCGCGGACAGCATCGTGGTGAATATGGTGCTGCACCACACCCCGGAACCGGCGCAGATTCTCCGGGACCTGCAGGCGGCGCTGAAGCCCGGCGGCCAGCTGCTGGTGGCGGAACTGCAGGACCACCGCCAGGACTGGGCCCGCGAGGCCTGCGGCGACCTGTGGCTGGGCTTTGCACCGGAACAGCTGCAGGCCTGGGCCGAGGATGCGGGGCTGCAGAACGGACGCAGTGTATACAGCGCGCTGCGCAACGGATTCCAGATTCAGATTCGCGAATTTATAAAACCGCCCGCGGCGGAATAGGAAAGGAGACGCTCACATGAGTGAATACAGACTGTTTACCTCGGAGTCCGTATCCGAAGGACACCCGGACAAGATCGCCGACCAGATTTCCGACGCGGTTCTGGATGCCCTGCTGGCGCGGGACAAGCAGGCGCGGGTGGCCTGCGAGACCCTGGTGAAGACCGGCATCGCCGTGATCGCCGGCGAGATCTCCACCACCGCCTGGGTGGACCTGGAGGAACTGGTGCGCAAGGTGATCACCGATATCGGCTACACGTCTTCGGATGTCGGCTACGACGGCGAGACCTGCGGTGTGATCAACGTGATCGGCAAGCAGTCGGTGGATATCGCCCAGGGCGTCGACCGCGCCAAGCCGGAAGACCAGGGCGCCGGCGACCAGGGCCTGATGTTCGGCTACGCCACCGACGAGACCCCCACATTCATGCCCGCACCGGTCTACTACGCCCACCGCCTGGTGGAGCGCCAGGCGGAAGTGCGCAAGTCGGGCCTGCTGCCGTGGCTGCGCCCGGACGCCAAGAGCCAGGTGACCTTCCGCTACGACGAAGACGGCAAGCCCTGCGCGATCGACGCGGTTGTGCTGTCCACCCAGCACAACCCGGACGTCAGCCAGGAGGACCTGCGCGAGGCGGTGCTGGAACTGATCGTGCACCATGTGCTGCCGGCGGAATGGCTGCACGCGGACACCAAGTACCATATCAACCCCACCGGTAAGTTCGTGATCGGCGGCCCGGTCGGCGACTGCGGCCTCACCGGGCGCAAGATCATCGTCGACACCTACGGCGGCTCCGCCCGCCACGGCGGCGGCGCCTTCTCCGGCAAGGACCCGTCCAAGGTGGATCGCTCCGCGGCCTACGCCGGCCGCTATGTGGCCAAGAACATCGTCGCCGCCGGCCTGGCCAAGCGCTGCGAAATCCAGGTGTCCTATGCCATCGGCGTGGCCGAGCCCACCTCGGTGTCCATCAACACCTTCGGTACCGGCGCGGTGAGTGAGGACAAACTGATCGAACTGGTGCGAGAGAATTTCGACCTGCGCCCCTACGCGATTTCCAAGGCGCTGGACCTGCTGCACCCGATGTACCAGCTGACCGCCGCCTACGGCCACTTCGGCCGCGAGCCCTTCCAGCACACCTACAACTGGGTCGACGGCAACGGCGAGGAGCGCAGCGAGACCTTCACCGCCTTCCCCTGGGAGAAGACCGACAAGGCGGAGGCGCTGCGCGCGCAGGCGGGCCTGTAAATTACGGGACTCGGGACTCGGGAGTTATGTCGTAGGAGCCTGCTTGCAGGCGAATAAAAGGTTGATGAGACACGGCAATATTCGCCTGCAAGCAGGCTCCTACAGGAAAAATCTAGGCCGTAGGGTGTAATAAGCGCAGCGCTTTACACCAACAAAGAAACGAATTGATTGGGAAACACGATGAACCAGATGAGCACCGAATTCAAAGACTTCAAAGTCGCCGACATCACCCTGGCCGGCTGGGGCCGCCGCGAGATCGAGATCGCCGAGGGCGAGATGCCGGCGCTGATGACCCTGCGGGAGAAATACCGGGCCGAGCAGCCGCTAAAAGGCGCGCGCATCATGGGCTGCATCCATATGACCATCCAGACCGCGGTGCTGATCGAGACACTGGTCGCGCTGGGTGCCGAAGTGCGCTGGTCCTCGTGCAATATCTTCTCCACCCAAGACCACGCCGCCGCGGCTATCGCCGCCAGCGGCATCCCGGTATTCGCCTGGAAGGGCGAGACCGAGGAGGAGTACGAGTGGTGCCTGGAGCGCACCGTGGGAGCCGACGTGGCCGGCTGGCAGCCGAACATGATCCTCGACGACGGCGGCGACCTGACCGAACTGCTGCACCGCAAGTACCCGGAGATTCTCGACAACTGCCATGGCATCAGTGAGGAGACCACCACCGGCGTGCACCGCCTGCAGGAAATGCTGCGCGAGGGCACGCTGAAAGTGCCGGCGATCAACGTCAACGACTCCGTCACCAAGAGCAAGAACGACAACAAGTACGGCTGCCGCCACAGCCTCAACGATGCCATCAAGCGCGCCACCGACCATTTGCTGGCCGGCAAGAAGGCACTGGTGATCGGCTACGGGGACGTGGGCAAGGGCTCCGCCGCATCGCTGCGCCAGGAGGGCATGATCGTCAAGGTCTCCGAAGTGGACCCCATCTGTGCGATGCAGGCGTGCATGGACGGCTTCGAGCTGGTGTCTCCGTATAAAGATGGCATCAACACCGGCACCGCCGAAGGCATCAACAGGGAACTGCTGGCCAACACCGACCTGATCGTCACCACCACCGGCAATACCAACGTCTGCGATGCCCATATGCTGGGCGCGCTGAAGAGCGGCGCCGTGGTGTGCAATATCGGCCACTTCGACAACGAAATCGACACCGCCTATATGCGCAAGCACTGGGAGTGGCAGGAAGTGAAGCCGCAGGTGCACAAGATCATTCGCAACAGCGAAACCAACGATCACCTGTTGCTGCTGTCCGAAGGCCGCCTGGTGAACCTGGGCAACGCCACCGGTCACCCGAGCCGTATCATGGACGGCTCTTTCGCCAACCAGGTGCTGGCCCAGATCCACCTGTTCCAGGAGAAGTTCGCCGAACTGCCGGCGGACCAGAAGGTTTCGGCCCTCTACGTGAAGGTGCTGCCGAAGCAGCTGGACGAGGAGGTGGCGCGCTACATGGTCGAGGGCTTCGGCGGCGTGATCACACGCATGACCGAGGACCAGGCCAAGTATATCGGCGTGTCCGTCGATGGGCCCTACAAGCCGGAAAGTTACAAGTACTAATGCGGCGCTGACGCTGTTCTGCAGGAGCCTGCTTGCAGGCTCCTACGGGCAGAGCTCTGCAACGCATTGACCAAACGAGCCTGAAACTATGAGAATCAGTTTTGAATTCTTCCCGCCCAAAACCCCCGAGGGCCGGGAGAAACTCTACAAGACCCGCGAGGCGCTGCAGGCATTCAACCCGGAGTTCTTCTCCGTCACCTACGGCGCCGGCGGCACCACCCGCGAGACCACGGCGAATATCGTCACCGGCCTGCGCCGCGACGGCATCTCCATAGCCCCGCACCTGTCGTTCGGCGGCGACAACGAGCAGACCATCCTCGGCCTCCTGAAGCAGTACCAGGAAGCGGGCGTGGACCGCATCGTCGCCCTGCGCGGCGACATGCCTTCCGGTATGGGTGCGGTGGCACAGCTGGTCTATGCGAACGAACTGGTCGCTTTTATCCGCCGCCACACCGGTGATCACTTCCACCTGGAAGTGGCCGCCTACCCGGAGATCCACCCGGAGTCCGAGAGTTACGACGACGACATCCGCTACCTGAAGGGCAAGTTCGAGGCCGGCGCCGACAGCGCCCTGACCCAGTACTTCTACAACCCGGATGCCTACTTCTACTTTATCGACCAGTGCGAAAAGGCCGGCATAGACGCGCCCATCTATCCGGGCATAATGCCGATCACCAATTTTGCCAACCTGGCGCGCTTCTCGCGCAACTGCGGCGCCGAGATTCCGCGCTGGCTGCGCCAGCGGATGGAGAGCTATCGCGATCCGGAGGATGTCAGGAAGCTGGGGCTGGAAGTGGTGACTGACTTGTGTGAGGCGCTGCTGGAAGGCGGCGCGCCGGGGCTGCACTTCTACACCATGAACCAGGTGGAGCCGACGGCGGAAATTCTGCGCGCGCTGGATCTGGAAAAATAATGCAGGGCTGAACCTTGTGTTCGCCCCTACAGCTCCGCCAGCCTTTTCTGCAGAAATTTTCGCTCCGGCTCCTGCCGCGCAAGCGCCATCGCCTTTTCATAGGCCGACCTCGCTTCCTCTGTTTTTCCCAACCGCCGACAGAAATCCGCCCTGGCCGCGTGGGCCAGGTGGTAGTCGGCCAGTTCACCGCTCGCGAGAATGTCCTCCACCAGCTGCAGGCCTGCTTCGGGGCCGTCGCGCATGGCCACGGCCACGGCCCGGTTCAGGGCCACCACCGGGCCGGGGGCGAGGCGTTGCAGGACATCGTAGAGTCCGACGATTTCCCGCCAGTCGGTCTCCGCGGTGCTGGGGGCCTCGGCGTGTACTGCGGCGATGGCCGCCTGCAGGGTGTAGGGGCCGAAGCGCTGGGACCGGAGCGCAGCCTGCACCAGTGCTACGCCCTCGGCGATCAGTTCCCTGCTCCACAGGCTGCGGTCCTGGTCTTCCAGCAGCACCAGTTCGCCGGCGGCATCGGTGCGCGCGTGGTGGCGGGACTCATTCAGCAGCATCAGCGCCAGCAGACCCTGCACTTCCGGGTCCGGCAACAGGCGGTTGAGCAGGCGGCCGAGGCGGATGGCCTCGCCGCTCAGATCGGCGCGGGTCAACTCCTCGCCGGCGGAGGCGGAATAGCCCTCGTTGAATACCAGGTAAATCACCCGCAGCACGCCGTCGAGCCGCTCGGGCAGGTCGCGGCGGCCGGGTACCTGGTAGGGAATACCGGCGCTGCGGATCTTGTTCTTCGCCCGCACTATGCGCTGGGCCAGGGTCGCGGGGGAACTCAGGAAGGCGCTGGCGATTTCCTCGGTGGTGAGGCCGCAGACTTCGCGCAAGGTCAGGGCCACCCGCGCGTCCACGGACAGCGCCGGGTGGCAGCAGGTGAAGATCAGGCGCAGGTGGTCGTCCTCCACCCGGTCCTCGGCCCAGTCGGCGGGATCGCCGCTTTCGGATTCCAGCTGCTGCGCCATCTCCTCGGTGAGCGGGGCCTGGCGGGCCTGGCGACGCAGCCGGTCTATGGCCTTGAAGCGGCCGGTGGACACCAGCCAGGCGCGCGGGTTGTCCGGCAGCCCCTCCTGTGGCCACTGCTTGAGAGCCGCGGCGAAGGCCTCGTGCAACGCCTCCTCGGCCAGCTCGAAATCCCCCAGCAGGCGGATCAGTGTGGCCAGTACGCGGCGCGACTCCGCGCGGTAGATTTCCTCCAGCCGTATCTGTATGCCTTTTCCCTGCACCACCGCCATGCCTCTCCGCTGAAGCTCCTACACATTGAGGCAGTTATTCAACCATTGAATGGCGGCGGTTAACAGCGGCCAACAGCGGTTTACGGCATCGGTTTGTCGCAGTTGACCATCCAGGGTGTGCCGAAACGGTCCTTGAATACAGCGAAGCGCTGCGCCCAGAAGGTCTCCTCCATGGGCATGGAGATCTCGCCGCCCTCGGACAGGGCCCCGTAGATGCGCTCCGCCTCTTCCGGCGTGTCGACGCCGATGGTGATGTGCATGCCCTGGGCCGGCTGGAAGCTCCGCGGCGCGTCGGAGGCCATGATGATCTGGTTGCCGACCTTGAGTTGCGCGTGCATCACCTGGTCTTTCGCGTCCGGGGATACGTCCGCCTCCGGTGGCGCCTCGGCAAAGGTGGACATGAAAATTATCTCGCCACCGAGCACCCGGGCGTAGAACTCGAAGGCTTCCTTGCAGTTGCCGTTGAAATTCAGGTAGGGGGAAAATTGCATGGTTGATTCTCTTCCTTTAGTTGATTGCACGATTTGTCCCCACTCCCCTCGGGGAGTGGGTTAGGGAAAGGGGAGCCGCATCACACCTGCAGCTGGCGCACCGGGCGCACTTCCACACTGCCGACCCGGGCGGCGGGAATGCCGGCGGCGATTTCCAGCGCCTCGTCCAGGTTCTGCGCATCCAGCAGGTAGAAGCCGGCCAGCTGTTCCTTGGTCTCGGCGAAGGGTCCGTCGGTGATGCTCACCTGGCCGCCGCGCATGCGCACCGTGGTGGCGCTGCTCACCGGCTCCAGGGCCTCCGCCGCCAGCATGCGGCCGCTCCCCGCAACCGATTCGGCGTAGGCCTGGCACTCGGCATCCTCGGGGCTGTCAGGCAGCGAGTGCAGCTTGTCCTCTTCGCTGTAAACGAGGCACAGGTATTTCATGGCTATCTCCTTGTTTATCGTGATTCCGGCGTCGGCTGGGGCCAGGCGCCACATGACGGCAATATCACTTTGCTGCAGCAGGGCCGAGATCCGCTGCACGGCCAGGTTCAGGTCCCGCGCGCGCAGGAGCAGCGCCGCGGCCAGCGGCGGCCCCCCGGCGGGCGGGGGCCAATCGGGCGATGTTAGCGGATAAACCAGGCACAGGTATTTCACAATACCCTCGCGCTCGCAGTGTTCTCAGGGGTTAGTCGGGCGGGACAGGGAAAATCGACAGGGGAGGGAAAAATTTTTATCGGTCAGCGGTGCAGCCAGCGGCCCTGGGACGCGCGGGGGCGCTTCAATCTTCGTTTACTCGGAACCTGCCTGCGGCACTATCGACGCGGACTGGCGATCGAAATTCAGTATGCGGATCACCAGGCGGCGGTTCTTCTTTTGTCCCGAAGGGGTACCGTTGTCGGCGATGGGGTCGCTGTCGCCGAAGCCCTCGGCCTGGACCCGCTCCCCGGCGATACCGCGTTCCAGCAGGAAGCGCCGCACCCAGTCGGCGCGCCACTGGGACAGCTTTAAATTTTTCTCCGGCTCTCCCTCGTTGTCGGTGTGGCCCTCGATGGCGATGCGCAGATCCGGGAAGTCACGCATGATCACCAGCAGCGCCTCTATCTCACCGATGGTATCCATCAGCGGCGCAAAGCCGCCGGGCTCGAATTCCACCCGCAGGATGAATTCGTTGTCGTCCTCGCGGGGCTTACCGCGCAGGTAGCGCACCAGTTCGTCGGCGAAGGGGGCTGCCCGGCGCGCGGCCTGCTCGCCCTCACTGTCCTGCACTTCGGTGAGGGGATCCAGGGCGTATTTCTTGTAGGGGTCATCGCAGCCGCCCACAAGCAGGGTGGCCCCCAGTAGCAGGCCCGCCACCAGGGACGGACAACAGCGGCAGGGACTGCCCATAGCGGTACTCCCGGTGGCTGGCGTCGGCAGAATTCTAGTGTCGCCGGCACCCTTTCCCACAGGGACAGGGATTCACAGGAAGTCGAGCACCGCCATCAGGTCGCCAACCACCCGCGCGCCGGCCTTTGCCAGTTGTGGCCCGCGCACAGGGTGGCGGCTGTAGCCGACCACCGGCATGCCCGCGGCCACCGCCGCCTTGACCCCGGCGATGGAATCCTCCACCACCAGGCAGTGCTGCGGCTCCACCCCCATGACCTGGGCCGCGTGCAGGAAGAGATCCGGGTGGGGCTTGCCGCGGGACACGTCCTCGGCGCTGAAGATGCGCCCGTCGAAATAGTCGTAGAGGCCGGTCCTGTTGAGGGTCAGCTGCATCTTCTCGTGGGAGCCCGACGAGGCGACACAGCTCTGCAGGTTGACCTGCAGCAGGTGGTCGAGCAGGTCCTCGATGCCGGCCACCGGCTCCAGTTCCGCGTGGAAAGCCTCGCGGATGCGTCGCTCGGTGTTGTGGAAATAGTGCTCCGGCAGCGGGCCGCCGTAGCGGGTCTCAATCTCCAGCAGGCAGTCCTGTGCCGGGCGGCCGCTGAACTGCTCGTCCAGCTCCTCGGCAGTGGTCTCCATGCCGAGCCTGTTCATCTCCTCGGCCAGCACGCGGCAGACGATGCTCTCGCTGTCCACCAACACGCCGTCGCAATCGAAGATCACCAGTTCGGTGGCAAACATCTTTTAGCTCGCCGAGATCAGCAGCAGGCCGAGCAACACACCCACGGCACCGCTGACGCGCAGGAAGTTTTCATTGCTCCCGGCTATGCGCAGCGCCAGTGCCTTGCTGCGCTCGAAGCCGATATGCAGCATATAGGCGCCGCTCAGCACTATCAGCACGCCGAGGGCATTGAAGAGGATATTCCAGGCGCGGGTGTCGGCGATCAGCAGCAGTATCAGGCCGATCACGATGCGCGCCCAGGCGGAGACCGCGTAGCCGGTTTCGTTCAGGCGCTCGCTGATACTGCGCGCCAGTTGCGGCTGCACGATGATGGCGACAGACAGGGCGATGATCGCCAGGCCGAGCATCCACAGGATCAGTTTAACCATTGAGTTCTCCATAACTTGGTTTGCCGATGTAAGAGTAGGGTGCGCCGTGCGCACCGGGCAGGGCCAATGGTGCGCGCGGCGCACCCTACAGGTCGCCCCACTGGAACTGCAGCACCGACAGCGCTGCCACCGGGGCCGTCTCTGTGCGCAGGACGCGGGGCCCCAGGCGCAGGGGCAGGAAGTCCCGGGCCAGGGCCGCGTCTATCTCCGCCTCGGAGAGACCGCCCTCGGGGCCCACCAGCAACAGTGCCGATTGCGGCACACCGCGCTCCCTTTCCAGTTGGCGCAGGTCCAGCTCTGTGCGGTGGTGCAGCACCAGTTTCAGCTCGCACTGCGCACGATCGAGATATTGCGCCAGCTTCAGCGGTTCGGCAATAACCGGCAGCCGGTTGCGTTGGCACTGCTCGCAGGCACTGGCGGCGATCTGGCGCCAGTGGGCGAGTTTTTTCTGCAGCCGCTCGCCGCTCAACTTCACCTCACAGCGCTCGGTAAACAGCGGCTGAATTGCCGCTGCGCCCAGCTCGGTGGCTTTCTGAATCACCCAGTCGAAGCGGTCGCCGCGGGAGATGCCGATGGCCAGGGTCAGCGCCAGGGGCGACTGGCGGTCTCCGGCGGTGAACTCCCCCAGGCGCACCCGGGCCCGCTTGCCGCTCTCGACCAGCTCCGCGCTGTACTCGCCGCCGTTGCCGTCGAACAGCACCAGGGGACGGCCGGGGCCCAGGCGCAGCACCTTGACCAGGTGGCGGGAGGCGGCCTCGTCCAGTTCGATTTCGCTGCGGCCGGCCAGAGGTTCGGGGGAGAAGATACGCGGTATGCGCATGGGTGGGGTAATCCTTTGGGCAAGACATAAAAAAGCCGACACAGAGTCGGCGTTTTATCGGCGGCTAGTTTAGGCACTTTGTGCGGGGCCGCGCAATGGGTCCGCCCGCCCCTCTCTCCCGCCCCTCTCCCACCAGCGGGAGAGGGGAGCTGGGCCTCAGGCGTTTTCCAGGGAGACGAGTACTTCCGCCTCGCCCTTGCGGCCGCCCAGCTTCAGGCGCAGTACTTCGATCACCTTGTACAGGTTCGGCACCAGGATCAGGGTCACGAAGGTGGCGCAGAGGACGCCGAAGGCGAGGCTGACCACCATCGGGATCAGGAACTGCGCCTGTATCGAGCGCTCGAACATGATCGGCACCAGGCCGATAAAGGTGGTCAGCGAGGTGAGGATGATCGGACGGAAGCGGTCGCGGCCCGCCTGCACCACCGCATCCATTACCGCCATACCCTTGGCGCGCAGCTGGTTGATGCGGTCCATCAGCACCAGGTTGTCGTTCACCACCACGCCCGCGGCGGCGAGGAAGCCGAGCATGGACATGATGCTGATATCGTGGCCCAGCAGCAGGTGGCCGAAGACGGCGCCGAAGAAGCCGAAGGGCACCGCGGTCAGGATCAGCAGCGGCTGTGAGTAGGAGCGGAAGGCGATCGCCAGCAGCGCGTAGATGGTAAACAGCGACAGCACGAAGAAGGCGATGATGGCGCCGTTGAATTCCTGCTCCTCCTGCATTTCACCGGCGGTCTTCAGGGAGAAGCCGGGGAACTGCTTTTCCCACGCCGGCACATTTTTCTCGCGCAGCTGCTTAAGAACTTCGTGGGCATCGGCCGCACCCGGAGTCAGTTCCGCGGTGACCCGCACGGCGCGCTCGCGGTCGTTGCGGCGGATGGTGGTATAGCCGGGCACATAGATGGCGTCCGCCACCGCGCTGAAGGGGATTTCGCCCTGGTTGGTGCGGATGCGGATGCGGTCCATCTGCTCCTCGCTGGCGCGCTCCTCCTCCGGGTAGCGCACCATCACGCGCACGTCCTCGCGGCCGCGGGGGATCCGCTGTACCTCCTCGCCGTAAAAGCCCTGGCGCACCTGCTTGGCCACGTCGGCGAGGCCGATGCCCATATTGGTGGCGTGGGGCTTGAGCTGGATTTCAATGTCCTTGCGCGCGCTGGTGAGGTTGTCGCGCACGTCGTAGACACCGGCATAGCCGTCCAGCGCCGCCTTCACCGCGTCGGCTGCCGCGCGCAGCTCGTCCATATCACCGGAGGCAGTGCTCAGGTTCAGGGACATGCCGGCGTTGTCTTCGCCGATGGTGGCGGAGATATTCATCTCCTCGACACTGGCGGGCAGCTCACCGATATATTTCCGCCAGCGCAGCGCCAGCTGTTCCGAGGTGACGTCGCGCAGTTCGCCGTCGGTGAGCTGCAGCAGCACGTGAATGTTGCCGCGCCACAGGAACACCATAGTGTTCTTCACGAAGGGCTCGCCGTTGTTCAGCTTCAGCATCTCCTCGTCCTGCGCCAGCTTTTCGCCGGCGCGCTCGAACTGCTCCATGACCCGCTTGGCCTCCTCGAAGGATTCACCGGGTGCCATGACGGTGTTCAGCTCCAGCAGGTCCGAGGGCACCTTGGGCGAGAAGGAGGAGCCGACGTAGCCGCCCTTGTACACCGCGAAGGACAGCAACAGCGCCATCAGGAAGATCATCACCGTGGCGCGGCTGTTGGAGAGGGACTTCTCCAGCAGCGGCATATAGTATTTTTCGCTGGCCACCTGCATGGCGCCGGCAAATTTGCCGCGCAGCGCCTGTAGTTTTTTGCCCGGACCGGAAGTGGCCTTCTTCTCCGGTTTCAGGTTCACCAGGTGCGCCGGCAGTATCAGCAGCGATTCGATCAGCGAGAAGGACAGCGCCAGCAGCACCACCACCGGCAGGGACAGCATCATCTGCGCCGTATAGCCGGGCAGGAACAGCATGGGCACGAAGAACACCATGGTGGATATCACGGCGAAGAGCACCGGCGAGGACACCTGCTTGACGCCCTCCTCCGCCGCCGCCAGGCCGGTCACTCCGCGGTCGTGGGCCGCGTGCACCGCCTCGCCGACGATGATCGCATCGTCGACGACGATCCCCAGGATCAGAAGGAAGGCGAACAGGGACAGCATATTCAGGGTCACACCGGTCACCGGCAGCAGCCACAGGGCGCCCATAAAGGCGGTGGCGATGCCCACGGTCACCCAGACCGCCAGCGCCGGGCGCAGGAACAGCATCAGCAGCACGAACACCAGCACCAGGCCGCCGAGGGCGTTGCCGGCCAGCAGGTTCATGCGGCCCTCGTAGGCCTTGGAGAAGTCGAACCAGACATCGAACTCCATGCCCGGCGGCAGCTGCTCGCGGGCCTCGGCCATGAATGCCTTGATCGCATCGGCGGTGGCCACCACGTCCAGGGGCTCGCCCTGCAGCACGCGCAGGTTCATGGCCGGATTGCCGTTGAAGCGGATCACCGAGCCTTCTTCCTCGAAGCCGTCCTCGATATCCGCCACGTCACCCAACAGCAGCTGGGTGCCGTCGGCGCGGCTGACCAGGGGAATGCGCGCGAAGTCGTCGGCCGAGTAGGCCTGGCCGCGGGTCTGCACCTGGATGTCGCCGCGGTCGGAGCGCACCATGCCCGCGGGCAGGTCCAGGGAGGAGCGGCGCACCGCGTTGGCGACGTCGTCGAAGCTCAGGTTGTAGCGGCGCAGGTCCAGTTCGGAGACCTCGATGGACACCTCGTCGGCGCGGTCGCCCCAGACTTCCACCTGGCGCACACCGGGGAGCAGCAGCAGCTTGTCGCGCAGGTCCAGCGCCGTGTCTTTCAGCTGGCGCGGCGACACGGGCCCGCCGATGGCGATATGCATTATCTGCGTCGACCACTCCGCCAGCGACACCACCGGGCGCTCGATATCCGCGGGGAAGGTGCTGATCGAGTCCACCTGCACCTTGATATCGTTCAGCAGGCGCAGCTCGTCGTAGCCGTCCACCGCCTCCACCCGCACGGTGCTGTGGCTGCGGCGGGAGAAGGAGTTCACCTCCTTGATGCCCTTCACGTCGGAGATGGCCTGCTCCACCCGCAGGGTGACCTGCTGCTCCACCTCCCGGGGACCGGCGCCGGGATAGCTGATATCCACCGACACTATGCCCGGGTTGATGGCCGGGAAGACCTCGCGGCCGATATGGGAGATGCCGAAGATGCCGCCGATGATGATCATGATCATCAGCAGGTTGGCGGCCTTACTGTTGCGGACGAACCATCCGATGATGCCCTGCATGATCAGCGCGCTCCCTTCGAAGCGCCCGCGGCGGATTTGACATGGCCGGCGGCAGCGGCGCTGGCGGCTTCAGCGGCGGACTCGTCGGCCTCGCCCTCATCGCCCAGCAGCAGGCCGGTGGGCTTTTCGTTCAGCGGGTTGGCGGTTATCACCATGCCCTCGCGTGAGTAGCCGAGGCTGGACACGATGACCCGCTCGCCGGGGACGATATCGCCGCGCACCCAGACGTCCTCGTCCACAGCCTGCAGCAGCTCCACTTCCCTGAACAGCAGCTTGTTCTCCGCATCCAGCACCAGCAGGTGATCGCCCTCGTGCAGGGCCTGGCGCGGCAGGCGCAGGATATTGTCGAAGGTCTTGCCGGCGATATCCGCCTCCACGAACAGGCCGTTCACCAGCGGCGCCTCACCCTGGTAGGGATTAGCTACCTGGGCCACGGCGTAGACAAAACGGCTGTTGGGGTCGATGCTGGCCTCGGTGCGCACTATCTCGCCGCGCCACTCGCGCTGCTGCCCGGCGATCTGCGCGGAGAGGCGCACCGCGGGGCCGTTCTCGATCGACTGGCCCAGGGGCAGGTCCAGCAGGGACAGCTGGTGGTCGGTCAGCGGCAGGCGCACCTCGGCGATGCCGGTGCTGTGGATCTTCGCCAGGCGGGTGCCGGGTGTGATGTACTGGCCCAGGTCGACGAAGGTCTCCACCACGCGGCCGGCGAAGGGCGCCCGCACCCGGGTGCGCTCCAGGTCCAGCCTGGCCTGGTCGCGATCGGCGCGGGCCGCGGCCACCGCCGCCTCGGCGGCGGCCAGCTGCGGCTTGCGCAGGAAGAGATCGTTGGCAGCTTTGCTGCCCAGGTCGCGCCACTCGCGCCTGGCCTGCTTGGCTCGGCCCTGCTCCTGGGCCAGGGTGGACTTGGCATTGGCCAGCTGTGATTCGGCGCGGGTCAGCTGGTGCTCATAGTCCGCGGACTCAATCTGCACCAGCGAATCCCCCTCGGCGAAGAAGCCGCCGGGCACGAAGGCGTCGTTCACCCGCTCGATCACGCCGCCGACCCGGGCCACCACCTCGATCTCGTGGCGCGCGTGCACCGTACCCTGGCTGGGCACCAGCAGGGTGTGGCGGCCGGGCTCGGCGTAGAGCACGTCGGCCACAGGCGGCACCGCCGCCTCGACAACTTTTTCCTCAGGTTTCGGCGCAAGGACCGAAACCAGACCTATGGAGGCAACGCCGGCGGCAACAACGATCGCCAGTAACTTGTTTTTGTTGGAAATTTTCACGAAAACCCTCAACCCGGACGGCACGGAAATTGTTCAAAATTTAACTAGCTGCGCATTCTACTGGAGTTCGACGGCGAAGGGGGCCGTTTCGGATGCAGGTCACCGCAAGCGGCTGCGATTCGCCGCAAATAACCAGGCATTGGGGGCGGGACCGCTGTCAAACCTTTCTCGCAGCGCGCGCGTCGCGCATAATGCCCCACCGAATTTGCCCTGGTAGGAGCGGCTGTTGGCCGATTGTGTGCTCCATGTACAATCGGCATTCCCGCCATCCATGGCGGTTGCCGCGATCGGACCTTGAACAAAGACCCTTCGCGACCAACGGCGGATGGCCGCCCCGCCGCTCCTACGACAGAAAGAAGCCCCGCAGTACGGATGTAAGAACAAGATGCTGGATATCAACGCCCGAATCGCCGAAGAACTCAACGTACGCCCTCAACAGGTGGCCGCCGCGGTGGCGCTGCTGGACGGGGGCGCGACAGTGCCGTTTATCTCCCGCTACCGGAAGGAGGTCACCGGCGCCCTGGACGACACCCAGCTGCGCACCCTGGAGGAGCGGCTGCGTTACCTGCGCGAGATGGAGGACCGCCGCGCCACCATCCTGAAGAGCATCGACGAGCAGGGCAAGCTGACCCCGGAACTGGCGGCACAGATCCAGGCCGCCGACACCAAGAACCGCCTCGAAGACCTCTACCTGCCCTACAAGCCCAAGCGCCGCACCAAAGGCCAGATCGCCATCGAGGCCGGCCTGGAGCCGCTGGCCGACGCTCTGTTCGGCAACCCGGACCTGAACCCGGAAGAGGAAGCGCAACAGTACCTCAACACCGACAACGAAGACGCCTCCCTGCACGTCAAGGACATCAAGGCCGCCCTCGACGGAGCCAAGTTCATCCTGATGGAGCGCTTCGCCGAGGACGCCGAACTGCTGGGCAGGCTGCGCGACTTCCTCAAGCGCGACGGCCAGGTCAAATCCAAACTGCTGGATGGCAAGGAGGAGGAAGGGGCCAAGTTCCGCGATTACTTCGAGTATTCCGAGGACTGGGCCAAGGTACCCTCCCATCGCGCCCTGGCGATCTTCCGCGGCCGCAATGAGGGCGTGCTGGCCATCAGCCTGGGACTGGAGGGCGACGAGGAGCGCGCGCCGACCCAGGGCCACCCCTGCGAGACGATGATCGCCAAGCACGTCGGGATCGAAGACCGGGGCCGCCCGGCGGACAAGTGGCTGGGCGAGGTGGTGCGCTGGACCTGGCGCATCAAGCTGCTGACCAGCCTGGAAACCGATCTGCTCGGCGAGCTGCGCGAGAAAGCGGAGGAGGAGGCGATCAAGGTCTTCTCCCGCAACCTGAAAGACCTGCTGCTGGCGGCGCCCGCCGGCCAGAAGGCCACCATCGGCCTGGACCCGGGCCTGCGAACCGGTGTGAAAGTGGCCGTCGTCGACGCCACCGGCAAGGTACTCGACCACACCGCCATCTACCCCAACCCGCCGCAGAACAGGCTCGCCGAGTCCGCCGCAGTCATCGCCGCCCTGTGCAAGAAGTACGATGTGGGCCTGATCGCGATCGGCAACGGCACCGCCAGCCGCGAAACCGACAAGTTCGTCGGCGAAACCATCAAGCAATTCAAGCTCAGCGCACAGAAGGTCATGGTGAACGAGGCCGGCGCCTCGGTGTACTCCGCATCCGAATTCGCCGCCAGGGAGTTCCCCGACCTGGACGTGACCATCCGCGGTGCCATCTCCATCGCCCGCCGCCTGCAGGACCCGCTGGCCGAGCTGGTGAAAATCGAGCCGAAATCCATCGGCGTCGGCCAGTACCAGCACGACGTGTCCCAGACCCAGCTGGCGCGCTCCCTGGATGCGGTGGTGGAAGACTGTGTAAACGGCGTCGGCGCCGAACTCAATTCCGCCTCGGCGCCGCTGCTGGCGCGCGTGTCCGGCCTGAGCGCCTCCATCGCCGCCAATATCGTCAGCTACCGCGACCAGCACGGCGCCTTCAAAAACCGCAACCAACTGAAGGAAGTGCCGCGCCTGGGGCCCAAGGCCTTCGAGCAGGCCGCCGGCTTCCTGCGCATCAACAACGGCGAGAACCCGCTGGACAAGTCCGGCGTGCACCCGGAATCCTACATAGTGGTCAAGCGCATCGCCGAGAAGAACGGCCGCGAGATCAACAGCCTGATCGGCGACTCCGCCTTTTTGAGAAAACTGAACCCGGCCGACTACACCGACGAGAAATTCGGTGTGCCGACGGTGACCGATATCATCGCCGAACTGGAAAAACCCGGCCGCGACCCGCGCCCGGAATTCCGCACCGCGAAATTCGAAGAGGGCGTGGAGGAGATCAAGGACCTGCGCCCGGGCATGGTATTGGAGGGCACGGTCACCAACGTCACCAACTTCGGCGCCTTCGTGGATATCGGCGTGCACCAGGACGGCCTGGTGCATATCTCCGCGCTGTCGGAGAAGTTCGTCAAGGACCCGCACGAAGTGGTCAAGGCCAACGACATCGTCAAGGTGAAGGTGATGGAAGTGGACGTGGCGCGCAAGCGCATCGGCCTGTCCATGCGCATGAGCGACGAGCCAGGCGAGCAGGGCAGCGGCGGCGTCAGGAAGGGCGATCACCGCGAGAGCCGCCAGGCGCAGCGTCACAACAATAAAAGCCGGCAACAGCAGAACAGCGGCGGTCGCGGCAGTATGGGCGATATCCTCGCGGCGGCACTGGCGGGCAAGAAAAAATAAAACCCGATCCGTACCTGTTCCCGTTCGTATATCTAACGGTTCGTCATACCGGCGCAGGCCGGAATCCAGCTTTGCGGCACCTGGATTCCGGCCTGCGCCGGTATGGCGAGAGCCCTCTGTAGGGGGCATGGGGAGCCCCGCGTATTTTTTTGTTTAGAGGAATAATCGCTCGTCCGGCGCGCTGCTAAATTGCGTCCTCTCGCCTGATTGCGGATGGGGCAATGACAGCTCAGTCGCGTGCAGCAACAATCGCGGTGCCGCCGCCAGCGCCTGCGGGTGGGCGTAGAAGGGATCGCCGAGTATCGGGTGGCCTATCGCCTGCAGGTGCACCCGCAGCTGGTGCGAGCGGCCGGTGACCGGCTTGAGTTCGACCAGGCTGCAGCCACCGGACACGGAAATCTTTTCCCAGCGGGTCAGCGACGGCTTGCCCACTTCGAAGTCCACTTTCTGCCGCGGCCGGTTGGGCCAGTCGCAGATCAGGGGCAAGTCGATTTCCCCGGAATCACTCTCAGGCTGCCCCCACACCCTGGCGCAGTAGCTTTTTTCCACCTGCCGCTTCTGGAAGAGCGCACTGAGCTTGCGGTGCGCCTCCGGGTTGCGCGCCATGATCACCAGGCCGGAGGTATCCATATCCAGCCGGTGCACGATCAACGCGCCGGGATAGCGTTCCTGCGCCCGGCTGGCCAGGCTGTCCCTATGGGCCGGGTCGCGGCCGGGTACGCTGAGCAGGCCGCTGGGCTTGTCCAGCACCAGCAGCGATTCATCGGCGTAAACTACCGACAGGAACGGCTCGGTGGGTGGGCGGTATTCCCGCAACTCCATTCTCCAACATCAAACATCTGTACGTATAACCGCGGCTTAGGTAAAACCTTAAAACTCGATCGCGGCCATGGGCCGCGATCATACTATCCGCAACCGCAAAACTGTCTACTGCAACAGCGCCTTGTATTCGCTGCGCATGGTCGCCCCCCGGCCAGTTGTGCCCTGCTTTAGCGACCACCAGTCGAGGAAAAGCGCCATTACGTCAGACTTCGGTCTGCGCCGCCGAAGGCGCCTGCGGGCGGCCTGATGTCAGGCTCCCGGCCAGTATGCACTTCAGTAAGCGCAGGTCGCGCCGCCAACCGAGAATACTCTGCGCCGCCACCACACCGCCCATCATGGCCCCGGCCACGCCGCAGCTCATGATGTCCTGGCCGGTCAGGTAGAGGCCCCTGATGCGGCTCTGCGGTCGCAGCCAGGACTGCCGGAAGCGCTTAGGGTCGTGGTCCAGGCCGTAGATCTCGCCGCGAGGATAGAAGCAGAAATAGTCCGTCGACAGCGGCGTGGACAGTTCGCAGTAGTCGATCTGTCCGCGCAGCTGCGGGAAGTGTTTGTACAGGTGCCCCAGCAGCCGCTCGCTGAATTTTTCCTTCAGCGCCTCGTAGTCCTCACCGCGCTTGCCCCAGGGCCGGTCGCGCCATTTCTCAAACCACTCGAATTTTGCCGGCGCAACTATCTCTATGGTGGCGCGGCCCGGGTAGCGTTTGGTGAAACTCGGGTCCTTGGCCGACGGGAAGGAGATATAGACCAGCGGGATTTCCGCCTCGCTGTCGGCGAGGAATTTCTGTACTTCGCCCTCGTAATCGGCGCTCGGGTAGAGCCAGTAGTTGGTCTTCGGCAGCCCCAGCTCCCCGGCGGTTTTCTGCAGGCCGATATAGAGGCAGAGATGGGCCATGGATGGCTGCACGCCCTGCAGGTCGCGACCGTAGCCGGCGCGCTCGCCGGCACTGCGCGGCAGCAGGCGCTCGAAGGTATTGAATACGCCCGCGCCGGAGATCACCAGCGGCGCTTCTATCTCGGTGCCGTCCGCCATGCGCAGGCCGCGCACGCGATTGCCGTCCAGCAGGATGGTCTCCACCTGCGCATAGGTGAACACCTCGCCGCCGGCTTTCTGTATCTGCGGGATGATGGTCGCGGCGATCTGGCTGGCACCGCCCACCGGGTAATAGCCGCCGTACAGATAATGCTTGGCGATCAGCGCGTGGATGATGAAGCTGCCGGTCTTGGGCGTCATGCCGTTGTCGCCCCACTGGCCGGTGAGCACTGCGATCAGTTTCTCGTTGTCGGTCAGCTCGCGCAGCACCTCGTAGGTGGTCCTGTTCAGGTAGTCCGGCCAGGAGAATTTTTTCCACAGCGCCAGCAGCGGAGCGCACCAGCGCGGCAGCAGCTTCTCCATAGTGAACAGGCGCATGGCGCTGCCCACCACGGAGATCCGCTGCAGATAGGCCTCGATGGTTTTCTCTTCGCCGGGGAAGTGTTTCAGCAGCCCGGCGACAAACTGGTCGCGCCCGGCGCGCATGTCGAACTGCTCTTCGCCGATACAGATGCGGTCATAGCAGCTGTCCATCGGCGCCCACTTCAGGTTGCCGGCGGAGAGGAAGTCGAACAGCCTGCGGGTCATGGTCGGGTGATCACCCACGTCGCCGATATAGTGCACCCCCACATCCCACTCGTAACCGTTGCGGTCGTAGGCGTGGGTGAAACCGCCGGCGGTGTAGTGCTGCTCCAGAACCAGTACCTTCTTGCCGGTGGCACTCAGCAGGGCCGCGGTGGTGAGACCGCCGATTCCGGAGCCGATCACCAGGGCATCGTAGGGCCCCTCCAGGCGGTTGGCCCTGTAGCGCCGGCCAATCCTCAGCCGGCTGGGTTGGAGGGCTTTGCGCCCGCTTGCTGCGGAATCCGCCATATTGGCCTCTCGGCTGGTTGCTTATTGTTGTCGCTCAACCATAGCCTCGCAGGAATATATATGCAACTAATTGCATATTGAACTCCAGGGAAGGTCCGTCCTATGCTATATATATGTTTTATATATGGTTCGCATATTCAATCGGAAAGGGTCACTCATGGGCATCGTCAAAATCTCCGAAGAGCTGCACGACGAGATACGCAAGGCCAGTACCGCCATGGCGCGCTCCATCAATGCGCAGGCGGAGTTCTGGATCAAGATCGGCATGCTGGCGGAACTCAACCCGGAGCTCGGCTACAACCAGCTGTGCAAGAAACTGCTGCGCGCGCAGACGCCGTCGCTGGAAGAGCTGACCCGTGAATAGTGTCAGGATAAAAAACGCCGCCGAGCAGGCGCTGATGCGCGACGCCGGCCGGCTGCTGGCTCGCGTCTTCGCGATGCTGGACGAGTTTATCGCCCCCGGCGTATCCACCATGCAGATCAACGACAGGGCCGAGGCCTTTATCGTCGGGGAGCTGCGGGCCAGGCCGGCCAGCAAGGGCCAGTACGGCTACCCCTACGCGCTCAACACCTCGGTCAACGAGGTAATCTGCCACGGCATGCCGCGGGCATCACAATTGTTGAAGAGCGGCGATATCGTCAATGTGGATATCACCCTGGAGAAATCCGGCTTTATCGCCGACTCCAGCAAGATGTATATGATCGGCGGCGTTGCACCGGCGGCCCGGCAGCTGGTGCAGACCTGCTACGAGGCCATGTGGCGGGGCATAGACGCGGTCCGGCCCGGGGCCACCCTCGGCGATATAGGTTGCGCGATCCAGCGCTGTGCCGAGGGGCGCGGCTACAGCGTGGTGCGCGACTACTGTGGCCACGGCATAGGCCGGGACATGCACGAGGAGCCGCAGGTGCTGCACTACGGCCGCCCGAACAGCGGCGCGGTGCTGCAAGAGGGCATGACCTTTACCATAGAGCCGATGATCAACCAGGGCGGCCGCAATGCGAAAGTCAAAAAGGACGGCTGGACGGTGGTCACCCGGGACGGGAAGCTGTCCGCCCAGTGGGAGCACACGGTGCTCGTCACCGGGAGCGGCTGTGAGGTGCTGACCCTCAGGAATGAAGAGTTACCTCGCCAGTAAACGAATATCAGGGGGATGGTTCCGCCGGGCTTTCCGCCCCTTTTTTATTACGCATTTTTCCGGTGACCGCCCAGGCCAGCAACGCCACCCAGGCGACCCAGGAAAGCCCGGCGGGCACATTGGCCACGGCTATCTTGCCCAGATGTTTCCGGTTCAGGAATGCCGCCAGAATACTGGGCAGGAACCAGACGGCGAGAAAAAGCACCGCGAAGATCAAGCCCTGTAGCAGGCTGAGGCTTTCGAAGACCGCGAGGAAGGCGTCGAGCTTTTCCGAGAGATCAAAGTTCATAGTTTTCATATCCCTGTTATCGATAAGTCCATTCATTTTCCTGTCGACCTTTCCACACTAGATAACGCGGATAAATGGGCGGCCAGGGGTAACATCCTTAGTGGGTCCGGCGCAGCCGGTTATCAAGCCGGCACTATCACCGGGACGGAAACCGGATTCCGCCACTCCGCACAGGACAGCCAGCAAAACAAAAGCCGTGCCGTGAAAAATGTAAAGTCGCGCGACTGTCATCGCCATCTCCGTAAAACCACCTGACTCACCCACTACTGTCCGCGAATCTACAAATTCCTTACAAATTTGATTCCCGTCGCAGCCCCGCGAGAACCTCGGCTTCCCGTTTTACACGCAGCAGGGAAACCAGGCTCCAGGCAGCCAGCAACAGGGCGATCGCAGCCAGCCAGGCAAAGCTGCGCATCGGTGTTCCCGACAGCAGCGGCTCCCACCACCCCAGCAGCGCGAGCAGGTCCCACAGCGTAAATATCGCCAGCTCCACTCCAAACAGAACCCACGCAAAGCAGATGGCGCGGCGCTTGCGCGCCAGGCGCAGCAGGGCCAGTTCGATATAGGACTGGGCGCTCTCCGCGACGGGGTGCCAGAGATCGCGGCGATTAACAGTGGAAAAATTCAGGGCCCAGGCGACCAATGCGCAGACTATCAGCCCCCATACCAGATTGACCGGTGTGAAATCGCTGACCGCCAGGTACAGGGCAAAGGTGCACAGGGCTATCGCCACCAGCCACTCGACCAGGGCGGCGGCGCGCATACGCCGCTCCTGCCTGCGGATGCGCAGGCGGATTTCTTCCGGCACCGGCGCCGCGGCAGGTTGTTCGCGCCAGAGGTTTTCCAGTTCCTGCCAGTCCCGTTCTTTTTCCGCATTCATGCTTATCTCTCCCGGCCCAGGCGGGCACTCAGGCGTTCGCGGGCGCGGTTCAGGCGCACCGCCACATTGGATTCGCTGATACCGAGTACCTCGGCGATGTCCGCGTAGCTAAGGCCCTCGAGACGCAGGGTCAATGTCTGGCGCAGGCCCAGCGGCAGTTTTCGCACCGCCTGCACCAGCCGCTCGGCATCGCGCCGGGCTGCCAGCTGCTCCTCGGGGCCGGGGGCCTCGTCTTCGAGCGCTTCCAGCGCCTCGATTCCGCCGTGGACGGCGCGCCGCCGCGCCAGCGCGGTGACACTGCGGTTGTGGGCTATGCGGTATATGAAAGTCCTGAGACTGGCGTCACCGCGGAAGGACGGCAGCGCGCGCCACACCGCCAGCCAGATATCCTGCACCAGGTCGTCGCGCTCGGCGCTGTTGCGCACATAGCTGCCGGCGACGCGCGCGACACCTGCGCCGCATTCGGCCATGGCTTGTCGGAACATTCGATCGCGAGGGTCCACCGGTCTCTCCACTGATTTTGCGAGTACTGTATCGGCGGGGCGGAAAAACTTACAAAATTTTTTGGCGGACATGGGAAAGGGCCGCCCGTGGAGAATCCGGCAAGTATTGCGCAGACCTGTGCTAACCGGAATGTCCACGGCTGCCGCAGACTTTGCCGGCGCCGGGAAGGCATCCCTCCAGCGCCTTCCGGATTGCGGTGAGTCGATGGCTTTTCCCGGCAACCGATATTTTCCAGGGCATTCAAAGCCCATAGATTGCGCCATCGGAATCAGAGTTTTTCCACCCCATTTTTTGTAAGGCCATGCCCAGCTGTACCCCAAGCCTCAAGCAGATTTCGCCCATTCACCAGTTTTTTTACGCTCAGTTGAGCCGATTTGCGGTTGCGGTATTAGTCGCCGCGAGCACCCTGCCCACTGCCGCCGCTGAAATCCCCGGCACAGAGCACGGGGATTCGTCCCTGCAGGCGGTCAACCTGCGCTTCGACAACGACCTGTTTGCCGGTAGCGACCGGGGCTATTCCAACGGGATTGAAATCGGCTTCCTGTCGCAGACGGTCGGGCACTTTCAGGACAGGCGCCTGCCGGCAGGCTACCGCTGGCTCAACCGCGGGCTGGGCTGGCTGCAGCCGGAGGGGTTTTCCGAATACAACATGGCGGTCAACGTCGGCCACGGCATTTTCACCCCCGGCGACTGGCAACAGCGCGACCTGATCGAGGATGACCGGCCCTATGCGGGCGTGCTGCTGTTCGGAGTGGACTACAACGGCAGGGATGACGACAGCATGCGCAGTGTCTCGATCAACCTGGGGATGGTCGGCCCTTCCGCGCGGGGACAGGAGCTTCAGCAGGGGGTACACAGGCTGCTGGGCTCGGACAGGTTCCGCGGCTGGCGCAACCAGCTCGACGACGAAATTGTCTTCCGCATCCAGTCCGCGGGACTGCACCGCTTCCGCTTCGAACGGAAGTCGGCGGGAGACTGGCAGCGGGACCTGATCCTGCGCAGCGGCGGCAGTATCGGCAACCTGGTTTCCGCCGTAAACTTCGGCGCGGAATGGCGTTTCGGCCCGCAATTGCCGGACAACTTCGGCAGTGCCCCCCTGGTACCCGCCGCCGTGAACTCGGCACCGACCCGCGCCCGCCGCTTCCCCTCGCGAATGGAAATACACGGATTTGTGGTCGCGAACCTGGACATCGTTTTTCACGATATCACGCTCGACGGCAACACCTGGAAGGACAGCCACAACGTGGACCGCAACCCCTATGTGGCCGGCCTCGGCGTGGGTGTGGCGGCCAGCTACGGACACTGGCGGCTCGCCTTCGCGCGCTACCTGCGCACGCGCGAGTTCGCCGGGCAGTCGGTGCCGCCGCAACTGGGCAGCCTGACCATCCAGCGGGAACTCTGAGCGGCCGGTGAACCACCCCATTCACAGTTGCGCTAAACTGGCGCAAGTTTGCCGCCCCTATCGAGCACACCCATGGCCAAATCCGCGTTCGAAGACCTGAAACTCGACAACCAGCTCTGCTTTAGCCTCTACTCCACCTCCCTGGCCATGAGCAAGATGTACAAGCCGCTGCTGGAGAAGCTGGGGCTCACCTACCCCCAGTACCTGATGATGCTGGTGCTCTGGGAGGAGGACGGCATCACCGCCACCGAACTGGGCCGGCGCCTGGGGCAGGACAAGGGCGCCCTGAGCCCGGTGATAAAGCGCCTGGAAGTCCAGGGCCTGATCGACCGCCGCCGCGACCCCAAGGACGAGCGCCGGGTCCACCTGCAGCTCACCGCCGCCGGCAAATCCATGCGCCGCAAGGCCGAGGCGATACCGCAGCAGGTACTGCGCGCCAGCGGCCTGGACCGCAAGTCCGCGCGCCAGCTGAAGGCGCAGATAGAGGCGGTGCGCCGGGCCCTGAACAGCCTCGCCGAGGCCACCGACCAGTAGGCCATCTCCCCTTCCGAAGAGTCGCCCCCTGCCAGCCGTCACCTTCGGCCAGGCTATCAGCGCCATAGCCAAAAGCGATTATCGCAATAACTGTAATCGCGATAACTTTCTCCCCGTGCCCAGCACAGTCACCTAGACTTCAGAACCACCCACAGAGAGGAAACTGTCATGCAAGTACTCTACAAAGCCGTAGCCACCGCCACCGGAGGCCGCGACGGCCAGGCCAAATCCTCCGACGGCATCCTGGACGTCAAACTCACCACCCCGAAGGAACTGGGCGGCCCCGGCGGCGACGCCACCAACCCGGAACAGCTGTTTGCCGCCGGCTACTCCGCCTGCTTTATCGGCGCGATCAAATTCGTCGCAGGCAAGGAGAAAGTCGAGGTACCGGAAGACACCAGCGTGCGCGGCGAGGTGGGTATAGGCCCGCTCGACAGCGGCAAGGGCTTCGGTCTGGATATCGATCTCTACGTCAGCCTACCCGGTCTCGACAAGGAAACCGCAGAGAAGATCGCGAACCGCGCCCACGAGGAAGTCTGCCCCTACTCCAACGCCACCCGCGGTAATGTGGATGTGCGCCTGCATATCGAGACCTGAGAGAGCCAGAAGTGAATCCCGAAGTACGGAGGAAAGCCCCATGAAAAAGTCACCCCTGGCCCGACTGGTGTTCGCGGCCCTCTTCGCCCTGGATACCAGCATCGCCTTCGCCGCCGGTTCCCCCGGCGTGGAGCGGAACACCCAGAAGTTTCTCGAAGCCCTGGAACAGGGCGGCGGCAAGCCGATAGAACAACTGTCGCCGAAGGAAGCGCGCGCGGTCCTGACCAACGCCCAGAAAGGCGCCAAACTGCCACCGGCGGACGTATCCGAGAAGACCATTCAGGCGGACGGCAAGCCCCTGAAGTTGGTCATCGTCAAGCCGAAAGGCGCCAGGGGAAGCCTGCCGGTATTTATGTTCTTCCACGGCGGCGGCTGGGTACTGGGTGACTACCCCACCCACGAGCGCCTGATCCGCGACCTGGTCAACCGCTCCGGTGCGGCGGCAGTCTATGTGGACTACACGCCGTCACCGGAGGCCAAGTATCCCACCGCGATCGACCAGGCCTACGCCGCGACCAAGTGGGTCGCGGAGCACGGCGAAGAAATCGGCGTGGACGGCTCCCGTCTCGCAGTAGCCGGCAACAGCGTCGGCGGCAATATGGCCGCGGTGGTGGCACTGAAAGCCAAGGAGAAGGGCACGCCCAAAATCCGCTTCCAGCTGCTGCTGTGGCCGGTGACCGACGCCAGCTTCGATACCGCCTCCTACAAGGAGTTTGCCGAGGGCCACTTCCTGACCCGCAACATGATGCAGTGGTTCTGGGACAACTACACCACCGACCCCAAGCAGCGCGCCAAGATCTACGCCTCCCCCCTGCGCGCCACCACCGCACAACTGCAGGGACTGCCACCGGCGCTGATACAGACCGCGGAAATGGACGTATTGCGGGACGAGGGCGAGGCCTATGGACGCAAGCTGAACGACGCCGGCGTCACCGTCACCACGGTGCGCTACAACGGCATGATCCACGACTTCGGCCTGCTCAATGCCCTGAGCGATGTACCGGCGGTGCAGGATGCGCTGGATCAGGCGGGGGCGGAGTTGAGGGATCATCTTCAGTAAGATCTCCGGCAATCAAAGCAAAAAGGCCCCTATTGGGGCCTTTTTGCATTCTCGGCCCCTGAACCCGGTGGGATGAGTATCTGTATCTGGGTCCGGAAAATTATAAGTAGTTGATTTGTTCAGGAGCCAGTTTGGGCATGGGCAATGAGATTCACCGCAAGCACACAGAAAAGCGCACTTTTTTGCCAGCAGCGGCCAGATCAAGAGATCATCGCTGATCGATTTTTAAGCAGCGCCTACCAAACTCTGCAGCGGACCTGTCTATTTATACGGCAACCTGCGTAATGTGACCAAGTCAGCAGGACAATTTCGGTCGTCGGGGCCGATATTTGTGGCCGAACTTTGAAAGTCAATAAAAATATAGAAAAATCAAAAAGTTATAGATATCGTTGGAAATGCGGATATCAATCGTGCAGACCGTTTTTCCCAGCTTGTACGCCTGCACCAAGTCTTTCTCAGGCTTGACGCTGCAAGGGTTTCGTCACATTCTGGCGTGAGTTGCGTCTGGAGATATGAGGCGAGGGAAAATCGGCCTTCAGGGCTACGATATAAATGTTAAATTTCGATCATGGTCATATTTGCAATAACAAGAAAAGGGTTTAAGGAGCTTGAGCCCATCATAAAATCAGGAAATTATCCGGTATGGATCGGAGCAAACGTGCTTT
>NZ_JCBAJA010000042.1:0-38445 GCF_059834885.1 Microbulbifer sp. SE14
GCCCTCACGCAGCGCCTTGACAGCGGCATCCATATCGAACGTAGGTTTGGTCATGAGTCATCTCTTTTTTGCGTATGGTAAAGAAATGACACAGAATTCTGAACACTACCGTCCACTCGCGAAAGCGAGTGATGACCCAGGATGTCACTGGGGCAGCCCTTAAAATTTACGAAAGCATGTCAAATGTAAGGCTTGACCCCGTTTTCTCCTCAACTACAGTGCAGATAGCTGCTTAACCCTGTGTCGATCTGCTTTCTCACACGTATTTGGTCATTTAATTTGGGGGCTATATCCGAAGGCAAGGGGGTTTTAAAAGGTTTCGGTGGGGTGCTGTGCGGCTTCGCCCCAATGAAATTTCCAATGGTAGTCTGCAAGCGATTTTGGCTGTATATGGAGGTGTTTCAATTCGAATCGTATAGATTTACTCTGGTTTAGCCCGCGTTCTCAACTCCCCACAAATTATGAGTGCTGAATTTTTTCGCTGAATTAACTGTTAGAAGGTGACATTATGGGGGGTAGGCTAATAGTATTAGGAAGTCAAAAGCAAGAGTTGAACTTGACAAGTAGATTCCGATGATTTGGGATTCATCACGATAATGAAGATTGCATTAAAAAAGAGAAATTCACTGGAGACAGTGGAAGAGTTACTTGTCGCGGCACATGAATCGGCCGAAAGCCTTACTTTGTCTCTTCCTTTGAGCTTAGGACATGGAAAAATTGGATCGCGATCCTTACTCTTGCAGGCGATTATAACGATCTGTCGAGAAAACCCTGATTTGATTCTGTTGTGCAGGTTTTTGGATATAAACGATATTGAGTCGATCAATCGCTTTATCTCTGATCCGCATTTGTTAATTTCTGTTTTAATGGCAACGAATTTGCTCGATAAACATGGTGAAGATATAAAACCTAAGCTTAATAAAAGTTTAGTTGAACGGTTTTCTTATTCAACAGGATTTGTAAAAGGCCAGCAACTTCAGTTGATCACCGTAGATCATTCGATTGATAAATTTAAGTATCCTCCGTTCTTTTATGATCAAGTAGAGAATGATGCTCCAGTAGTTAAAAGTAGTCGCTCATTTTCGGCAATTGTTAAGAAGCATTTGGCATCGCGTCAGAAGATATCAACTTTAAGTGATGAAGAGTACGGTGATATTGGAAGGTTATTGTCAGAGTTGATTCTAAATACAGATCAGCATGCACTAGTCGATGAGGGGGGGCTAGCATTCAATCGCTCTGTTCGTGGTGTGATACTAGATTATCATCTTATCAGGAGGGGGAAAGTTGCGGAGTATGTTGAAGGACAAAACAGCCTGTTTTCACAATATATTTCGGATTTGAACAAAAAATATGATGGTGCGCCACTTCATATCTTGGAAGTCTCATTGTTTGATAGTGGGCCTGGGCTTTATGGGCGATTTTCCGGCCAAAAGCTTAATCCGAGTACAGATATATCTATTGAGTTTGAAAAAGTTAAAGAATGTTTTAGAAAAAATATTACTTCAAAAAAAGATTCTGTAGGATTTGGTCGAGGATTGCCACGTGTATTGACTTTGCTTGATTCCAGAGGGGGGCTTATTAACCTGAGAACAGGACGTGTGAACCTTTACAGGAATTTTTTATCGCAACCAATGAGTGATGTGAGTGACGTTAAACTGTTTGATGTCGCTTCTAATTCTGAAAACGAGCCAACACCATTCAGTGATGTTCAGGGCGCCTCTTATACATTGTTGATACCAATAAAATGAACGATTTTTATTATTACGATTACAGTTGCAGAAATAACAAAAAAAGACATTTGGTTGTTTTTTCTCCAGGCTCGATAGTCCTCCTTGACGTTTTTTTTGATTTGATTAGGGAGGAGTTCTCTCGGAAGGCAGCATATGATGGTTTGGCTGTTATTGTTCCTGAAAATTGTTCGGCGTTTGATTTTAGTTCAGAAGAAAAATTACGCAAATTTTTTTTAAAATTATGCGACTCTACCAATATGCAGTTGCCGCCAGATGTAAATCTAGGTCTATATAATATTTCTGGTAAAATATCTGCAAAAAATATTAATGGAAGTGATCTATCAGATGGATTTGATAGGGTTGTTGAAGTAGGCTGCTTAAAAATCTTTGTTGATAGAGACTTGGTTGTGGAGGCTTCTCAGAATTATCATTTCTTGAAGCCCTCTGGTAGGCATAGTAATAAATTTATCCGTGCATCTAACGTAGTCTGTCGTGGTTCGGAAACTTATTTTTTGGCATTGAAACTTTTGGAGTTTATCGATGACGATATTAAGCGTATATATATTGATACGTCAGGGATTTCCAGCTTAGTTCATTCTGCTTTGCTTCTAAGAAATGAACTGAAACCTGGCGGAAGTTTGGTCTTAGTAGATAGTTTTGGAAGTTATGGTGGGTATAAGGAGTATCGTTTTGACTCAACCCAGAGTTCTATCGTTATTATTTCGGCCTCTACAAGTAACAAGCTATTTGGAGAGATAAAGCAAATTCCAGATTTATTTTCGAAAAAAATAGTGTCGCTTTTTTATAATAGTGTGGAAGCACCAAATCACGAAGTTGTTTTTGATTTCTCTAGATTGTTTAGAAGTTGCGATTCGGGTGGTCGATATAAAGAAATATTTTCCCCGATAACTTCTTATGCTGAAGAAGAGTGCGTTTATTGTATTCGCCATAATTCTTATCCCATAGCGTTATCTGCCGATCAGTTTTTAGTAGAGCATCCGAGTACAGAGGTTTATCTGCCTAGAGCTGTAGATTGTAAGAAATCTACAAGGGAAGTAATTAGGGATTATCGAGATTCAAGTTCACTTAAATGTTTATATGATGGACTAACAGCAACCAGGCCCGGTGTTGAATTTTTTGTTGATGTCAGAAAGCTTGTCATAGAAAAACATTCCAAGTTTGTTGATAAGATGATAGCTTGCTTTCGGAGGGGGTTGAGTGCCTGGGTTAGCGATATCTTCTATTGTTCCGATGTGGGAGCCAAGGAGCTCGCCGAGCAGGTAGCTAGTTATTATTTATCTAATTTTGGAGCAGAGCTCAACATGAGGTCTGTGAATGAAATAGACATTATTTCAAGAGAAGATGTAGAGAAGGGGATTGTAGTCGTGGCGGCCTCTTCTCAATCTGGAAGAGCTCTTCTTAATGTCAGTAGATCTTTAAGGAAGTTTGAGTCCACGCCATTGTTATATTTGGTTGGTTTTTTCAAGTATGGAAGTGAAGAACAGTTCAATAAAATAAAATCGGATCTCATTTATAGTGATGGGGAATATGGTTTTCATAGGCTTGAATGTATTGAAAGGATGTTGTTGCCTGTTGGGGATGGTCATCCAAACCCATGGCTTTCCGAGCAAAATGTACTAGCTTCTATAGTGGATTATTGCCAGTCAGTTGACCTGGATAAAACTGAATTTTTGAAAAGAATTGATTACTTAAAACGCGCAAATAGTCAAGAAGTTCAAGGCGTTTCAGATCGAATATTTTGGAAAAGCCCAGCAGGGGATGACTTAAAGTTAAGGGCAGGGTTTGCATTTTGGCCAGGGTTTAACGCATCAGATTTCCTTGTGCAAGCGCCTATCTATTACACAGTCGCAAGTGTGCTTCAAAGTCTAAGATATGATACGTCGTCAGATCGGTTGCCGCCTCTTAGGGATGCGTATGTTGTTAATCAAATTGATCCTTTGGTATTTGATCGATTTAATGATGGTGTGATACAGGCTTCTTTTCTGCGAGCCGCGAAGCCTAAGGAGTTAAATTATGCGTCTGACAAATGGAGAAGCAATTTCATTAAAACCTTCTTGTTGAAGGCGCTAGAGAATTTGGAATCTCGGGAATCAGAAGCAGTGATAGAGTTCCTGATTGCTATCTGTATGAGGAGGCTATGCTTGAGTCGAGAGCATCTAAATGAGATCGTTTTGCAAGTTGATAGTATCCCGGAAAAGTTTAATGTCGTTTCTACACTTTTAAAATTTATTGATTTTGTTGTTATTAGAAACAATCAGCCAGAACCAATATTTTAAATTCTCGAGTAATTGGGGTCCAGTAATCAGTAATTGGCAGTAATTGGGGTCAGAGTAAGGTTTTGGCGTCTTTTTCATCGGACGTTTTTTCAAGAACTTTACTCTGGACCCGGTAATTTTCAACTATTGGCCTGCAACGATCCGATAACAGGGAATATATGCTTTGCCGGGCAGCTTCATTCTCTGCTGCTTCACAAAAGACTCCAGCAAGGTATCAACGCTGTGCATTATCGCCGGGTCGCCGCGCAACTCATAGGGCCCATGTTTCTCCACGATCCGAATCCCTTCATCCTTAACGTTTCCGGAAACAATCCCGGAAAACGCCCGGCGCAGGTTGGCGGCCAGCAGGTAAGGTTCCTGGTTTTTGTGTAATGCCAGGTTGTGCATATTCTCGTGGGTGGGGGCAAACGGCCGTTGGAACTCTGTGGACACCTTCAGTTGCCAGTTGAAGTAATAGGCATCGCCGGTCTCTTTGCGGTGCTCCCGCACCTCTTGGATGCCTGCGGCCATCTGCCGTGCCACTTCCTGCGGATCGTCGATAATGATCTGGTACCTCGATCTGGCTTCTTCGCCTAGGGTCTCGGTAATAAACTGGTCGATGCGCATAAAGTAGTCCGCGGCGCTGGCCGGCCCGGTGAAAATAACCGGGAAGGGCTGTTCCCTGTTTTCCTCGTGCAGGAGTATGCCCAGCAGATAGAGAATCTCCTCGGCGGTGCCCGCGCCGCCGGGAAACACGACAATGCCGTGGCCGGTGCGCACGAAGGCCTCCAGTCGTTTCTCGATGTCCGGCATGATGACGAGCTGGTTGACGATGGCATTCGGTGCTTCCGCCGCGATGATGCCCGGTTCGGTAATGCCGAGGTACTGGCCGTGCCGGTCGCGCTGCTTGGCGTGGCCGATGG
Source organism: Microbulbifer sp. SE14 (assembly GCF_059834885.1). Taxonomy (NCBI): domain Bacteria; kingdom Pseudomonadati; phylum Pseudomonadota; class Gammaproteobacteria; order Cellvibrionales; family Microbulbiferaceae; genus Microbulbifer; species Microbulbifer sp. SE14. The sequence goes on from NZ_JCBAJA010000042.1 coordinate 4,930, forward strand.
TGGCGCCCTTCATCGGGCCTTTCATCGCGCCCGGGCCGCAGCCGGTGCAGATGTCGAGATGGCGCAGCGCCAGCTGATAGCCCACCTCTTTGGTGTAATCGTATTCCTCACCTGAAATGGAGTGTCCACCCCAGCACACCACCAGTCTGGGTATGCGGTCTCGCTTAAAGGTGCCGGCATTGCGCAGGATATGGAATACCGCGTCGGTAACTCCCTGCGCAGACACCAGGTCGTAGCGCGGGTCACCGGTGATCTCGCTGTTCACGTAGATGATGTCGCGGAGCACGGCAAAAAGATGCTCGGCAATACCCCGGATCATCTTGCCGTCGACAAACGCAATAGGCGGGGCGTTTTCGACCTTGAGTTTTACGCTGCGCTCTGTGGGTACAACGGAAATATTGTAGTCGGCATAGGTTTCCAGCAGCTCCTTGCCGTCATCCATATAGCTGCCGCTGTTGAGTACGGCCAGGGAGCAGTTGCGGAAAGTCTGGTATTGAGGGCCGCGGCTTTCGCGGCTGAGCTTGTGGATTTCGTACTTGGACAGGATGTCGAACTGCCCGGTTGGTGATACCTGTGCATCGATGAGATCCGTGGACATGCAACCCTCAAATAAAGCTGAAAGATTCTACAGTACAGGAACTGCTGTACAGAGGCTATAGAAGTTTAGTCTAAGTTGTTGATTACACTATTTTTTTGCATTCGATTTTGATCTGGAATGACTCTGGCAACTGCCGTCAGAGCAACATGTTGGCGTTTAATTCATCGAAATGGGCTGCGGCCAGGATTTACTCTTGTCCCGGTTTCCCTCGGGGAATTATGTATTGTCTCAGTGTCCATGGAAAATGAATAGGCAAATAATATTGAATATTGACCTTTTCACGCAGGGTGAATCTTAAATGTCAGTTCCACTCATACAAAAAGCAAAAATCTGTCACACACAACCTCAAAAACCTGTGTTAGTTTTTCCCCTTTTTCCAAGGAAGGGATCTGGATATGGGTATTTGTGCGAAAGTTGGATATAGGGCCCAGAATCGGTACAACGACGTCATTGTTGTGCAAGAACTGTTGAACGGTGCTATCAAGCGCTTCCCGGTACTCAAGGGCCAGTGGGAGCCGCTGGTGGTGGACGGGGCCTGCGGTGGCCTGACTCTCAATGCGATCGAATCCTTCCAGCGCAAGGTACTGAACTTCAACTATCCGGACAGGGTGGTGGACCCCGGTGGCAAAACCTGGAAGAAGCTCAACGCCAACGTCGAAACCCCTCAGCAGATGGCCAATAGCAACCCGGGTTGGAGTTTCCAGGGGGCCCTGGAGTGGCTGGATGACCAGGTTCCTCAGGCGGTGATCGACCAATACAGCTTCTTTGAGAAGAGCCTGTTGGGCCTGTTTGGCAGTGACGAAGAGGAGGATTGCAGCAACAATGGCGCGCCCGCTGCCAAAACCACCGCGCCGGCGGTTACGCCCTTCAGGCAGGGCGATAAGCGTTGGGGTAAGACGGCGCTGGGTTTTGGCGGAGGCACCATTCACGGCTACGGCTGCGCCATGACCAGCCTGACCATGGCCGCCACTTATCTGGGCTCTCGTACCAAGCACTGGCCCGCTGGCCAACAGCCGGACAAGTTGACGCCGCTCATCGTCAACAACATTTTGAAGTCCGCCAATGCCTTTACCAAGGGTACCTACCTGTTGTGGATTGTGGCTGGCGCCAAGGCTTTGGGCATGAGCGGCCAGGACTCGGGCATTCGCAAGAAACTGGCGGAGGAAGCGGTCCAGTCCATTGATGCGTGTTTGAAGGCGGGTGGCCTGGCAATGGCGCATGTGGATTACAAGAAGGACTGGGTGGGTGACCACTGGATTCTGATCACCCAGAAGAGGTCCAACGGCGAGTACCTGGCGATAGATCCTGCCTACGGGAAAACCCTGACTTTGTACTCGACGCCCGATGGCAACGTGAAAGTCAAGCCGCATGTGCTGCTCTACGGCCGTGCCAGCAGTTGGATCGACAGGACCCCTGAAAACGTTAAGAATTACCGCGTGGTGCGCTATGTCACGCTGAAAAGTAGTGCTGCAGAGGCGAAAAAATGACAATCAGAACTTTGAGCCTGGGTTTAATGCTGTCTCTGGCCGCTTGCGATGCCTCAGTCGCAGAGCCCTTCGAGCGGATATTTGACAATACCGCGGTGGGCGAGCAGTTGGACGGCTGCGCGAGCTGGCCTGCGCAGTCGGCCCGGGTGGTTGAGGGTGAGTACGACTGGAGCCTGCAGGTGTTCAAGGGTCCCGGCTGTGCTACCCGGGCGCAGGCTTTCGAGCAGACCTATGATATGGACAGTCGCTTCGCCGGCCTGTGGCAGGGGCTGCTATTGGTGGACAGCGGCACCGGCGCGGAAGACCATGAGCTCTACCTGGTTGCCGCCGACTCGGGCGAGCGCCTCGCTGCACTCTGGTATGTGGGCAAGCCGGTGTTCAGCGAGCAAAGCATCCACTTTTTCGAACCCACCCGCGACCCGGCCGATATCAGCCAGTGTCCGCAGCCCAAAGAGGCGCTGGCGCAATGGCAGGAGAGGGGGATGCCCGTGATGCGGGCCGTTGAAAAAGTCTTCGACAGAAAAACCGGCAATGTCAGCGCCGGCGAAAAAGTCAGCTGTTATGTGATGCAATAATTTCAGTGAGGGGGCGTCGATTAGTCGTCCCCATTTATCAGTGACCGATCAGCGCGAGGAACTCGGCAATCCTGCCGTTGACCCATTCCGGCTTTTCCTGCCCGATCCAGTGCCCCGCCTTTATCACCTCATTGATACGCAGATCAGTGCACTGCCGGTGCATATCCAGGCCGATGCTCTCCGCATAGCGATGGGTCCAGTCCTTGCTACCCGTCAGGTACATCGCCGGCGCGGTGATGGTGTTGGCATTCTGTGTGGCCGTCCGCTCCCAGGTGCGCTCGAAGTTGCGGTACCAGTTCAGCGGCGGCTCGAAGCCGTGGCGCTGGTAGCGGCCGGCGATATAGTCGAGGAAGTCCCGGGGCATGTAGTACGGGCGCTGTTCCGGCAGGGTGATCCGCTCCAGCAGGCCCGCGTCGCCGGCCTTTTGCCCCAGCAGGTCGAAGTGGCCGGTGAGGATTTTTTCCAGGCTCAGGGGGATATGGCGGTTCAGGGCCTCGTGGGCGGCGGCCTTCTGGAAATCGATAATGTAGAAGTAGTTGTCGCCCATCTGCCGCTTCAGCGCGCTCAGGGTATCTGTCTGTCCGCGCCCGAACCAGGGCACACTCAGGCCGCCGATACCCTTGATGCGCTCGGGGTGCAGCCAGGCGGTGTGCCAGGCGACGATGCACCCCCAGTCGTGGCCGATAATCACGCCCTGTTGCTGGTCGTAGGCGTCCAGCAGGCCGATCACGTCGGCCGCCAGCTCGACGGTGTCGTAGGCGGCGACGTCTTCGGGCGCGTCGCTGTCGCCGTAGCCGCGCATCTCCGGGGCCACCACCCTGTAGCCCCTGTCCACCAGGAAGCTGATCTGGGGGCCCCAGCTGGCCCAGCACTCGGGAAAGCCGTGCAGCAGGAACACCAGCGGGCCTTCGCCGGCCTCGGCCACATTCAGGGTGATGCCGTTGGTGGGTACGGCGCGAAAGCGGATGCCGTAGTGCTCCAGTCCATAGGGCAGTTTCTGGCTCATTGCTATCCCTTCTCTTTCCCCGGCCGATGACTCCCCAGCGTAATCGTTCAGGCGGATATTGAACAGGGGGCGCCGCCCGTTGCACCGCCGCTGCCGCGTCCCTGCGGCGGGCCGCAAATATTGGTTTACACCACCCCGGCAGCGGAATAAATTACGCGCGAGATCCCTGGTGGGCCAGCCGCTGGCCCGTCCCTCCCAAGGCGCTCCCTACCGCCGCGTTGGCCCGCCCGGGCCACAGGCCCGATTGACGTACCGAGATATCCACGCGGGTCACATGCTCAGTTATCGCCACGGTTTTCATGCCGGCAACTTTGCCGACGTGTTGAAGCATCTAGTGCAGGTGGAAATCCTCACCTACCTGCAGAAGAAGGACAAACCCCTCGACTATATCGACACCCACGCCGGCGCCGGCCTCTACCGCCTGCAGGGCGACATGGCGGCGAAGAACTGTGAGTACGGCAATGGCATCGGCCGCCTGCTGCCAGGGGAGCCTGGCCTGCCGGCACTGCAGCCCTATCTGGAAGCGCTGCGGCCTTATTTGGATAGTGTGCTGGCGCACAATGCCGGCGGTCGCCTGCAGGTTTACCCGGGCTCGCCGGCCATCGCCTGCGGCCTGCTGCGCCCCCAGGACAAGGCCTGGCTGTTCGAGCTGCACCCGGCCGACATCGAGCAGCTCCGCCGGAACTGCGTTGGCCGGAATATCCATATCCGCGGGGAGGACGGCTTCCGGGGGCTGTCCGCGCTGCTGCCGACGCCCTCCCGCCGCGCCCTGGTGCTGATCGATCCGCCCTACGAGCTGAAAGAGGATTACCAGCGCGTGGTGGATGCGCTCAGGCTGATCCACCGCAAGATGCCCATCGCCACGGTGGCGCTCTGGTATCCGGTGGTCGAGCGCGGGCGCATCGACCAGCTGGAGCGCCAGATCGTCGCTTCCGGCATCCGCCGGGTGGAGCAGTTCGAGCTGGGTATCCGTGCCGACACCGACGGCCATGGCATGACGGCCTCAGGCATGATCGTGGTGAACCCGCCCTGGACAATACGAGCCACCATGGAACAGCTGCTGCCACCACTGGCAAAGCTGCTCAGCGAGGATGGCGGGGAGCACCGGCGTATCCGGACCCTGGCCGGGGAGTGAAGGATTCGCTGGCTGCCGATCCTTAATAGTCCATCAGCACCGGATACTTCCGGTAGGCCCGGTCGAAGTAGGGGCTGCGTTCGTAGAAGAAATCCATCCGCGCCCGCGGGTCTTCGGCAAAGGCCTTGTCCCGCAGGCGCTTCTCAAATTCCTTTTTTAACGCCGGATCCTGCTCGAGCATCTGCTCCGCCAGCGGTATCAGCGCATAGGGCTCGTAGTACTCGGTGCGCTGGAAGATCTGGTTGAAGAATCCCCACTGGAAGAAGGAGTCCGGCCCGCGCGGGTCCAGCAGGGCTACCGCCAGGCTGCCCAGCGGCTGGTCGGTGCTGACTCTGACATAGTCGGCGAGTGGTACCCGGATCTGTTCCTCCCTGAATTCTCCCTTGACCCGGAAGTGGCCCTCGAAAGGAGTGTCGGCGAACTCGGGGTTGTCGACTTCGAATCGGGTCAGTTCGGCCGATTTCCGTTGCGGCTCGGTGATTTCGATACCGTGTGCCTTCAGCCGTTCCAGCACCAGAGTCTCGCTCTTTGGCAGGTAGAAGGCCTTGGGCACCCGCACCTCGACCCCTTTGACGTTGTCGGCGAACACCGGCAGGGAGGGGTAGCTCTTGGCTTCGCCGAGCCAGACCACCAGCTCGGCGCCGCTGATCGGGTTCTTCTCCTTCCGGTAGGCGATGCCCTTGAAGGGTTCTTCGGCGAATACCGAAAGATCGGGCTTTTCACTGGTGCGCCACTCCAGTACCTGGGTCTGCGGGCGGCGCTGCCGGTCATTGGCTATGGCTTTGTTGAGCGCCGCTCCGTCGTCCGCCAGCGCCTGCAGAGCCGCTTCGATAAATACATAGGTTCCCAGCACTCGCTGGCGATAGGGCTTTAGCGAGTGGTTCTCCACCAGCACCGTCGGCGTGTGGCGCAGGTCGCCCAGGCCGTTGGAGAAGCGGGGAGGGGCGGTCCAGTGGTTGATGCCGTCGGCAAAGTCCTTCGGATTCACGCCGAACACCAGCGGGCCCGGGATATGGCCCGCGGCCGATAGTGCGGAGTCCAGGTCCTCCTGCAGGCGGGTCTCCAGCCACTTGGTGATGGCCGGGGAATCGGTGGCGAAGGAACCGTTATAGCCGTAGGTAATGTCGTACTGGTAGTCCTCGCCGTCGGTGACGTGGATATCCAGGTAGAGGCTCGGTTGGTATTCGTTGATCACGTCCATCACCGCGCGTAGCTCCGGGGTGTCGAGCTTGGCGTAGTCGCGGTTGAGGTTCAGGTTATTGCTGTTGGTGCGCCAGCCGGCGTTGTCCGGGCCGCGCTGGTTCATGCGGCTAAAGGGGCCGGCGCGCTCGTGGCCGTCCACATTGAGGATCGGAATCAGCAGCAGGTTTGCGCCCCTGATCAGCTGGCGCAGCTCCCGGTCGCCGTTCACATAGTCCCGCAGTAGCATCAGGCTGGCATCCTTGCCGTCGATCTCGCCGGAGTGGATGCCCGCCTGTACCAGCAATATCGGTTTGCCGTTCGTCCTCGGATCGCTGCCGCCCTCGGTCAGGGTCACCAGCTGCACCTGCCGCCCGCCGGCGGAGGTGCCGATATCCCCGGTCTTGATATCCGGGCTGGCCGCGGCCAGGCGATCGACAAAGGCGCGGGTCTGTCGGTAATCCGGTGTGGTGCGAAAGCCGCTGGCCTCCGCCGGCGTCACCCAGTCTCCCTCCTTTGCGATCAGCTCTTCGGAAGCGCCCTGCCAGGGAATCAGTTTCGGTAGCGGGGCCTGTAACCGGGGTTCACTGTGGGCCGAATGGGAGACCAGGGTTGCGGCGGCCAACAGGCAGTGGGCGAAGAGGGCGGAGCGTGCACGTGAATTGACTTTGGGCATGAGAGGGCGCTTCCCGGGATGAAACTGGCTATTGGTCTTATTGGCTGAAGATCCGGATGATATTGCAAATGCCCTTGCGGTGCATTGATGCAGGGAGCGGGACAGCGGACTCGGAATAGCCCATGGCGGGCGACCTTACTCCGGCAGCTGCCACCCGAAAGCCTGCATCAGGGACAGGAACTGCCCCCGCGGCGGCGCGACCAGGTTCAGGCGCTCGCCGGTCACCGGGTGCTCCAGTTGCAGCTGCAGCGCGTGCAGCAGCAGGCGGCTGCAGCCGTATTGCTCGGCAAAGAAGCGGTTGTGCACCGACTTGCCGTACTTGGGGCAGCCGATCAGTGGGTGGTGGATATGCTTGAAGTGGCGGCGTATCTGGTGCCGGCGGCCGGTCTTCAGCTGTATTTCCACCAGGGAATAGCGGCTGGCCGGGTAGCGGTCCACGGAGTAGGGGACCTCGATGGTATCCAGCCGGCGGAAAATGGTGACCGCCGGCTGGCGGGGCAGGTCGGCCCTGGGGCGTTTGCGCTGGTGTTTGAAGTCGGCCACCGGCGGCAGCGGGTAGTCGATGACGCCTTCCTCCGGGCAGTAGCCGCGGCAGACGGCGATATATTTCTTGACCGAGTCTTCGCACTCCAGCTGCGCCTGCACCTGCGCGGCGATCTCCCCACTCTTGCCGAAGACGATGACGCCGGAAGTGGGCTTGTCCAGCCGGTGGATCGGGTACAGGTGGCAGCCGACCAGGTCGCGCAGGTGCTGCAGCAGGACTCTGTCCTCGCGGGGATCTATATCCGAGCGGTGCACCAGCCATCCCTCGGGCTTGTAGGCCGCGATGAGGTAGTCGTCTTCAAAAATAATTTCCGGATTCATGTTGGCTGGCGTCTGCGGAGGCTGGTATCCCAATAATTATATGGTGGGGAGGCCTTCCTTTCACGGGTATATTCGCGCCCCGTTTTTTCCCGATTGCTGTACCGCGAAGAAATTTTTGCGGAATTTGAAAATTTAATGTTGACATTTTGTTTCGTCTGTTTAGGCTCGCCCCTCTTTCGAACAACCCAAAACCTTCTGTGGCCCGCAACCATGGGAGGACATCAAAAGGAGCCATGAAATGCGCTATCAACTTCTGAAAAATCAGTTTATCTGATACACCTTTCATGTGCTTGCGCTTGAAGGGTGACGACGCCTTTCAAGCCAGATCTTCCTGAAGCCCTGGCATCCGCCGGGGCTTTTTTATTTCCGGCCTTGAAAGGCAATTTTTAGAAAAACGTGGAGTAATCCAGGGATTCTTTATGCCTGTAAAAATGGTACTGAACAACAATGCGCCGCCGGGGACAGTGCCGGTAAAAATCTACACCGACGAGATAGAGCCGGCGGCACTGCAACAACTGAAAAATATCGCCCAGCTGCCGATAGTGCACTCCCATGTGGCTGCCATGCCCGACGTGCACCTGGGCAAGGGCGCCACCGTGGGATCCGTGATTCCCACCGTCAGCGCCATTATCCCGGCGGCGGTGGGGGTGGATATCGGCTGCGGCATGAATGCGGTGCGCACATCTCTGCATGCACACCAGTTGCCGGACAACCTGAAGCCGCTGCGGGATGCCATTGAGGTGAAAGTCCCCGTGGGCTTTGGACGTCACAAGATGATCAACGCCCGGGAAGCTGCCTGCAAACGTCTCGCTCCCGGAGCGGACAGGCTGTTCGACAAGCATCCGGAACTGCTGAAGAAGTTGCGCCAGCCGCAACAGACCTGGGTCACCCAACTGGGCACCCTCGGCGGCGGCAATCACTTCATCGAGATCTGCCTCGATGAGAGTAACGCGGTCTGGGTGATGCTGCACTCCGGCAGCCGCGGTATCGGCAATGCCATCGGCCAGCACTTTATCCAGCTGGCGCGGAAGGACATGGCCGGGCACATGCATAACCTGCCGGACCGGGGTCTCGCCTACTTCAGCGAGGGCAATGGCCACTTCGACGATTACATCGAGGCGGTAAACTGGGCCCAGGAGTACGCGCGGGTGAACCGCCAGGAGATGATGAAGCTGGTGCTCGGCTGCCTGCGCGAGCATCTGCCGGACTTCATCCTGACGTCCGAGGCGATCAACTGCCACCACAACTATGTGGTGCGCGAACGGCACTTCGGCCGCGACGTGTTCGTGACCCGCAAGGGGGCGATCAGCGCGCAGCGGGACCAGCTGGGCATCATCCCCGGCTCCATGGGTGCCAGGTCGTTCATCGTGCGCGGCCGCGGCAATGCGGATTCCTTCTGCTCCTGCGCCCACGGCGCCGGGCGCAAGATGAGCCGCAGCGCCGCCCGCAAGCGTTTTACCCGCAGGGACCTGGAGGAGCAGACCAGGGGTATCCAGTGCCGGAAGGACACCGGTGTGATCGACGAGATCCCTGCTGCCTACAAGGATATCGATCAGGTGATGCAGAACCAGTCCGACCTGGTGGACGTGGTGCACACATTGCGCCAGGTGATCTGTGTAAAAGGTTAAGGAGGAGCCGCGCCCCGGCGCGGTTCCGAGACAGGGAGGTCAACTTTTATAGCGGAATTTATTGAGGAGGTCGATCGCTATGAAAAGCAGCAAGCCGCGCAATCGCGTTGCGCTCAACCCGCTGCTCCGCAAGGGCGGTGCCCATGTGAGGGCAAAGTCCGGGGAGCGGTTTATCAGCAAACAGAAGGTTTCGAAAGCGGTGCGGGAGTGGGAGGGCTCCCGCCGCAAATCCCGCCAGTTTTTCGTGCTCTCTCAACTGTCCGCGTAGGAAAACTTGTCGATCGCGTGCTTGCGAATCAGTTTTCCCAGGGCACTGCGCTCCTTGCCGGAAATTCTCGCCGCTTCGCTCACATTTCCCCCCGCCAGTTGCATCAGGTTGCGCAGGTAGTCCTGTTCGAAGTTCCGGATTGCCCTGGCCTTGGCTTCCTGGAAATTGGGCAGCGATTCCCCCTCCGTTGCTTCGCCATCCACCAGTTCTTCGCTTTCGGTCAGGTCCAGCCAGGGGCCATCGGACAGTAGGAACTGTCGCAAAAGAAAGTTTTCCAGCTCGCGGATATTTCCCGGCCAAGGCTGCCGGCCCAGCCATTTCTGCGCGCGGGGGGTGAGCCGTTTCGGGAGCTGTCCGGTGGCTCCGTGCTCGGCATTGAAGCGCTGCATCAGCTGCGCGGCGATGATCGGAATATCCTCGGCCCTCTCCCGCAGGGGCGGCATGTGGATATTGAGTACATTGATGCGGAACAGGAGATCCTCGCGGAACTCCTGGCGGGTCACTGCGGCCGCAAGGTCCGTATTGGTAGCGGCGATGATGCGCAGGTCGGCACTGTAGCTGGTTTCCGACCCCAGTGGCCGGTACTCCTGGAACTGCAGAAAACGCAACAGCGCCGCCTGGGATTTCAGGCTGAGGCTGTCCAGTTCATCCAGGAACAGGGTGCCGCCGCTGGCCACTTCCACCAGTCCCTTCTTGTTGCCCCTGGCCCCGGTAAAGGCACCCTGCTGATAGCCGAACAGTTCGCTTTCAAACAGCTCCTCCGGAATGGCGCCACAGTTGATGGGAATAAAGGCTTTATCCCGCCGCGGGCCCAGGTAGTGGACCGCACGCGCGGCGTTTTCCTTGCCGGTTCCCGTTTCGCCACTGACCAGCAGCGGCGCCCGGCAATTGGAAACCCGCTCTATCAGGCGCGCCGTATCGACGAAGGCATTGGAGCAACCGGCCATGTTCAGGTTTAGGAAGCGCCGCAATAGGGCCCGTTCGGCGGCCCCCCCGGGAGCCCCCGCGGCGCGGTCAGCTGCGAGGCGTTGTATACGCGTTTGCAGTTCCTCCCGGCTGCAGGACCACAGGGCAAAGTCGTGAAACAGGCCGATCAATTCCGTGGATTCAAAATTGCCACTGTTACAGTGGTCCTCCAGCAAGCAGAGGGCGGCGGGATTTTTGCTCGCCTGGTCTGCCAGAAATTTCCGATAGCAGTGATCTTCCAGACTGTGGCGGTCGAGGATGAAGACCGAAATGCAGGCGTGCTCGCGTGCCTGCTCTATCCTCCTCGGGAATTCCGTATCTCCTTTGGAGCCCGATCGGTTTATCTGGTCATGAAAGGGGCGCCAATCGCACTGATAGCCGGAGAAGAGCTTTCCAAAACGCTTCTGGGCATCCGTGTCGGTGAAAAAAATAACGAGAGAGTTCATCGCCTGGTTTCCAGTGACTTCCCAATTCTGTTGATTGAATCTTGAATCGTTTACAAGCCCCTACAGGATTCGCGGAGACATGGCCCGGTGAAGAGCGTGGCCATGGGCCGGGACAGGCTGTTTTTATTATTGTTATGCAACCAGGTGTCCCTAGGAGTCACAGGCTTGTAAGCGGAGGCTGGAACCAGTGGCGAAAAGCTACCAGTTCTGTGCGGGCGAAATCAAGTCATGTCCTAACCATTGTTTGATCTTGTCGATATTTTTGGCGCGCCAATTTTCCTGTTGCTTTATCAAAGCTTTTTTCACTATTGATCCCAGGTGCTTCCCCTTTTTTCTATGACCCTGGGTGGGTTCTTTCTTACCCATCCACTCCTCGATCGCTTGAACACATGCGGCGCATTGCCTTTTTGTCTTCGGGAAAGCCGGGGACCTTGCTGTGAGGTGGGTAATTTTTTGCCCGGCGTAATGACCTGTAATGCGGGAAAACGGCTTTAATTACCGGTTTTTCTCGCTTTTGTGAATCTGGCATGAGGCTTGCTATCCCTATCCGAAACCGCTCCGGAACAGCTGCTGTTCCTTTTTGGCGGGGGAGAAAGTGGAAGCAGTGGCGTACTCGGCAATAAAAAGTGGGGTGTCTTTTGCCGCGGGATTACAGGAGGGACACAGGATGCCGAAGACCATAGATCCCAAGGATACGCTGGTGGACACCATCGCGGAGGAGATCGCCGGATACCTGGCGGTGCAGGAGAGTGCCGCGGACACACTGGACGGCATAGTGCAGTGGTGGCTGCTGCGACAGAGACTGCAGGAGGGGCGCCGGCAGGTGGAGGCAGCGGTGGATCTTCTGTGCAGGAAGGGTACCTTGAAACAACAGAGACTTGTGGACGGGACTGTCGTTTATCACGCAGTCCACAAGGACTGAGTACGGATCTGGTAACGGGTAGCCGACAGGGACGCTATGGCAGATTTCAACAGTATCGCCGCGGTCAGCAGCAGCCTGGTGCGCTACCTGGATTTCAGCTTTCGCGAGCTGCCGCCGATCTCCGGGCGCAACACGCCGGTGCGCCTGTTGCGCACCCAGGACCTGGATCCCGAAGACTCCGACCTGATCACCAATCCGTCACTGTCGGTGTTCCTGTACCGGGTGGACTTCAACAAGGTGATGCGCGGAGCCTGGTCCGCGGCGGCCGCCTACGACGGCCGCAGCCACCTGCCGCTGGATCTGCACTACCTGTTGATTCCCTGGGGGGACAACGCAGACCACGAGCACAGGATTGTCGGCCGAGCCATGCAGGCCCTGGAGGACACGCCGATTTTTACCGGCCCGCTGCTGGACCCGATCACCCCCTGGGCGCCGAACGAATCGATACAGGTCTGCCTGGAGGAACTCTCCACCGAGGATGTGATGCGCACCTTCGACTCACTGCCACTGGATTACAAGCTGAGTATTCCCTATGTGGCCCGCATCGCGGTGATTCACGGGCGCGAAAGCAGCCTGTCGCCGCGGGTCTCCCGGGCAGGGGCGGGAGCGGCGCCGCAGGTGCAGGGGGAGGGCGGCCAGCCGTGACCGGTGCCGGTTCGCACGAATACCAGTGGCAGCGCCGGCGCCTGGCGCTTGGACTGGATTTTACCGACGCGCTGCGCAGCACCGAGCTGGTCTATCCGGTGCGGGTGGAGCGGGAGCGCGGATTGCCGCACGAAAGTCCCAGGCCCGCGCACCGCTACGACTTTTCGCAGCTGCAGCCGCTGCCGTCAGGACTTCTGCGCAGTCATTCCGGCCGCTACAGCCTGAGTTACACCGCGGGCTCGGGGGCGGGGATAGATCTCCGGGTTTATGACTACGAGCGCCGCTATGTGCCGCGTCGTCTGCGGGTGCCGCTGCGGAGCCTGGAGGATGTCGAGCAGATCGAACAGGACGGGGAACAGGATTACCTGGCCGGCCGCAGCCGCAATATCACCCTGTTCCCCGGAGCCGGTTACCACCACAGCTCCGGGGCCACCGGAATGCGCGGGCGTGCGCTGAGGGATGACCGGCCGCTGCGCTGGGCCTGCGTCGAGGCGCGCCTGCCGGGTGGTTCCCTGATCGCCCGCGGCCGCGGCGACGACCGCGGCGAGTTCCTGCTGTTACTGCCGCCGCAGGCATTTCCCGGCAGCGAACTGGAGGCGGGTTTCAATATCCAGGTGTGGGTGTACGGCCCGGAAACCGAGCCGGTGCCCGCGACCGCGGACCTGCCGGGCCGGGACCCGCTGTGGGACCTGCCCCTGGAGGAACTGCCGGCTTTCAATCTGCCGGACGACGTGAGCGGCGGCGAGCAGTTGCCCGAGGGTTATGTTTCGCCGGCATCGGCGCGGCGCCTGGTGAGCTTTTCCCCCGGCCGGATTCTCACCGGGCGCGACGAGCCGGACTTCGATTTTGTCATTCCCTGAGTCCGCTGTGCGGCCGGGGGAGTTTGCGAATGTGTTTAATTATCCGAATTCGTGGGAGCGACTGTCAGCGGCGAGAGGTGAGTGCAGGATTTCGTCGCAATTTCGCCAGGGGTACCAGCGAAGCGGAGCGCCCTTTAATACAGGAGAGCAGCCATCATGCCCGAATATCTAGCCCCAGGCGTCTTTGTCGAGGAAGTCAGCTTCCGTTCCAAGTCCATCGAGGGCGTGTCCACCAGTACCACCGGCTTTGCCGGGCTCACCCGCTGGGGACCCGTCTGTTACAGGGACGCGGACATCCAGGGGCCGGCCAGCTGTGAACCGCGCCTGATCACCAGTTTTACGGAGTTCGAGCGGGTCTACGGCGGTATCGAGGAAGTCTCTGTCGGCGGTGCGCCCCCGGGTGAACCGAGGTTGCCCTACCTGGCCCACGCGGCGCGGGCATTCTTCGAAAACGGCGGCAAGCGCCTCTATGTGTCCAGGGTCTTTGCGCCCCGCGCCGGTACCGGGGCCTCCGCCTGGGGTGTGGCCAGCCACGCGATCAACGTCACCGATACGAATGCCACATGGGTCGCCCGCTGGCCGGGGGCCATGGGCAATGTGTTCGTGACCACGGAGGTGGTGCGCAGCAAGAACCTGGCCTATCTGCACCCGGAGTTCGGCAGCATCCAGGCGCGCCGCGCCGGTGCAGGCGCAGTGGTGGAAGTCATTGCCGGCGCCGCCACCAACCCGGCCATACCGGTACCGGACGGCAATGACCCGCTGGACCCGAACAACCTGCGCGTGGTCCAGCTGGACTCCGAGGGGGAGCAGAGTTTCCTGGATTCGGGTGGGGGCACGCCGGCGGTTACCGGCGACGATGTGATCCAGCTGGTGGAACTGCGGGTGCGCGTCGTGGTGGGGCGCGGGCGCATCGAGGAGTACGCGGACCTGGGTGCCTCCGACAGCCAGAAGCGCTATATCGGCCGCATTCTGCAGAAGGACGATCCGGAAGATCCGGATGCGCCTGTCTACCTGGAGTGGGACCCCACCGCCTCCTCCGACCCGGTGCCGGGCTTCCTGCCGGCCAGGCTGATGGCGGCACTGCAGGGCGACAGCAGCGGCCGCCTGGCCGGCGGCCATGATGGCGACCTGCCGTCCCCCACGCAGCTGGCCGGCAGCGCCGCCGACCCGGACAACGTGAATATCAAGGCCACCGGCCTGGAGGCACTGGCGGAGATAGACGATGTCTCCATTGTCGCCATGCCGGACTCCGGCGATATGGGCGATGCCACCGTGTCGCGGGTGGCGGCACAGGCGCTGGTGACCCATGCGGAGAAAATGCGCTACCGCATCGCCGTGGTGGACGGGCCGGTGGGCAGCTCGCTGAACGAGATCCGCGATTTCCGCGGCCAGTTCGACAGCAAGCACGCGGCCCTCTATTACCCCTGGATCAAGGTCTACGATCCCAACGAGCGCTTCTCCCAGGGCACGCCGCCGCGCCAGCTGCTGTTGCCCCCGAGCGGTTTCGTGGCCGGCATCTACGCCAGGAGCGATATCAACCGCGGCGTGCACAAGGCACCGGCCAACGAAATCGTGCGCGGACTCACCCAGTTCGAGGTGAATATCAACAAGCCCCGGAATGAAGTGATCAATCCCGAGGGCATCAACGCCCTGCGCTTCTTCGAGGGGCGCGGCTACCGCGTCTGGGGCGCGCGCACCATGAGTTCCGATCCCGAGTGGAAGTACGTCAACGTGCGCCGCCTGTTCAATTACATAGAGCACTCCATCGACAAGGGCACCCAGTGGGCGGTGTTCGAACCCAACAACCAGCGCCTGTGGGACAACATCCGCCGCACCGTGGAGGACTTCCTGCTGGTGCTGTGGCGGGACGGCGCCCTGCTCGGAAGCAAGCCGGAGGAGGCCTTCTTCGTGCGCTGCGACAGAAGCACCATGACCCAGAACGATCTCGACAATGGCCGCATGATCTGCCTGGTCGGCCTTGCGCCGGTGAAACCTGCGGAGTTCGTGATCTTCCGCATCGGCCAGTGGACCGGGGACGCGCGTACCTGAGGCGCAGCGCCACCGCACCTGTCCGCGATGCCGGATGGAAATAATTCGAGGATTAACTGAGGAAAAACAATGGCGACCTATAGAGACAATCCCTACGGTGCCTTCAACTTTATCGTCTCCCTCGGCGACGGCACCGAATCGGAGACGGTGGGCGGCTTTTCCGATTGCAGCGGTCTCGGCCGGGAAGTGAATTATTCCGAGTACCGCAACGGCAACGAGTCCTTCAACACGGTGCGCAAGATTGCCAACACCTTCAAGAGCGACGACGTCACCCTGAAGCGGGGCCTGGTTGGCAGCCTGACCCTGTTCGAGTGGCTGAAAAACGTCGGCGACGGCGCCCACGACCCGCGGCTGGTCACCGTCACCCTGCTGGACGAGGCCAGGAACCCGGTGGCCTCCTGGGAGCTGCGCAACGCCCAGCCGAAGAAATGGACCGGCCCGACCCTGGCCGCCAAGGGCGGCGGCGAGGTGGCCATGGAAGAGCTCAGCCTGGTGTGCGAGGAGTGCACTTACAAATAATCCAGGTTTCGGAGTTCACAGGGGTAGCGATGCCGAAGCGAGAGGGCTTCGAGCGGCCCTACTGGCGGTGGTTACCTGACAAAAAATCTCATCGGTAAACATTTGCCAGGTAACCGGCCATATCGGGCCTCGATGTGCCTTCGAAACTTGAGTAAATAAATATTGTTCCGCCGCTGCAGGCCAATGATCGATAACTGAGTGATCCCGGAAAAATGGCATATCCACTGACACAAGGCACATTGCTCGGCGCGCCGGATCTCTACCGCGCGCCGGACGAGCTGCGCCGCACCCTGGGTGCGGAGCGCATGGATGTGTGCGCCTTCGTCGGGGTGGCGCCGCGGGGACCGGCGCGGGTGGCGGTGGAGCCGGAGCACTGCCCGGAACGGCGCGCCTATGTGCGGGCCTCGGACCGGCGCCGGCGCTCGGTGGCCGTGGCGGTGGAGAGCTGGGACGAATACCGGCGGCTGTACGGCGGCCTGCAGGGGCCGGGGTTATTGCCGCACGCGGTAGCCAGTTTCTTCGAGCAGGGCGGCAGGCGCGCCTATATTGTCCGCATCGTGCCCGGCTACGGCGACCCGCGGGATTTCGGCGGGCTGGCCAGCGGCCGCGTGGCCGGGCTCGACTCCACAGGCGGCGACGTCATTTTGCAGGCCAAGGACGAGGGCAGCTGGGGCGGTCAGCTGCGCGCGGCGCTCGGGTTCAGCCTGCGCCCGCTGCAGCTGGAACCCGGCAGCAGTGCCACCGAATTGAAAATTCCCCCGGCGGAATCCTGCCCGCCGGGCAGCCTTCTCAGGCTCGCGGTGCCCGCGCCCGGCGGATTCGAATACCAGCTGCGCTTCGTCGCGCGCCGGGAGGAGCGGGGTCTCGCCGACAGCGCCGGGCGCGAGGAAATCCTGGTCCTGCACACGGCGGCGACGCATGTGCCCGTTGCGGCGGAGCTGGTGGAGGCCACCTTTGTGGTGGAGGACGGCGAGGGCAATCGCGAGGCGTTCGACGGCCTGGGGCTCGCCCCCGAACACCCGCGCTTCCTGGCCACGGCCCTGTACCGGGAGTCCCGGCTGGTCAATCCCACCGAGGACTGGCTTGACGCAAGCCTGACGCCCGCAGACCCGGAAAGACTGCCGCTGGACAGCCGCCGGGAATTGCGGGAAAACCCGATTTCCTTTTCCAGCGTCGAGGACCGCTTCGGGGATATCCGGCCGCAGGATTTCTTCGACAGCGGCTGGCTGCCCGGAAACCCGGAGCCCGGCGACGGCGTACACGCGCTGGTGCAGATCCGCGAGCTGGCACTGCTGGTGGTGCCGGATCTCTACGCGCCGGCGCCGGCCGCGGAAGAGCCGCAGGAAGAGCCGATCCAGTCCCTGGCCGGGGACGAGTTCGCCCCCTGCGTGGAACTGGCGCCCGCGCCGGAGCCGCTCAACTGGGGCCGGCACCAGCTGCCCCACCTGCAGCTGGACCCGCTGCAGCCGGCGGACCTGCGGCAGATTATCCAGCGCCAGCAGCACCTGGCGGCGCTGGCCGCGCAGCTGCGCCGCTTTATCGTGCTGCTGGACGCGCCCCCGGGCATCAGCCAGCGGCAGCTGGTCGCCTGGCGCGACCACTTCGACAGCGCCTTCTGTGCGGCCTATTTCCCCTGGCTGAAAGTTTCCGATCCCTCTTCCGGTGAAAGCCGCCTGCGATCGATCAATCCGTCGGCGGCGGCCGCCGGCATCATCGCCCACAGCGAACTCGCCTTCGGCGTACATCACGGTCCCGCCAATGCCATCGCCGAGAGCGTGGTCATGGTGGAGGAAAAGATTTCCCGATCGCGACACGACCAGCTGCACCCGCTGGGGATCAATATTTTCCTGCCCGAGAGGGACGGCGTCCGCCTTTCCGCCGCGCGCACCCTGAGCCGCGATGCCGCCTGGCGCCAGCTGTCCGTGCGGAGGCTGATGACCATGCTGCAACGGGTTCTGCACCGGCAGATGCAGTGGCTGGTTTTCGAGAACAACAACCGCGAGCTGCGCACCCAGCTGCGTTTCCTGCTGGTGAATTTCCTGCGCCAGCTGTACCTGGCCGGCGCCTTTCGCGGGCGCAGCGAGGCGGAGGCCTTTTTCGTGCGCTGCGACGAGCGCCTGAACGACCAGCGGGTGCGCGATGCGGGCAGGCTGGTTGCGGAAATCGGCGTGGCGCCGGTGGAACCGATGGAATTCATCCTGCTGCGCCTGGTGCGCGAGGGGGATGGCACCCTGGGCATAGAGACTTGAACGGAGTGGACCCGTGCCGGAGCAATTTCCCCAACTGCTGAGCAATTTCCAGTTTCGCATCTCGCTGCTGAAATCCGCACAGATAGAAGCGGGCAGCAGCACCGGCCCCAACCGCTCGCTGGCGCCTCCGGCGGAGGACGACAGTGCCGACACCCTGGGGGACGGCGGTTTCCAGGAATGCGCCGGGCTGGAGGTCTCCATGGATGTGCAGGAGTACCAGGAGGGCGGGCGCAACGACGGCGTCATCCAGCGGGTGGGGCGCGCCAAGTACACCAACCTGGTGCTGAAGCGGGGCATGTTTTACGGCGAGGACAAACAGGTGCAGCGGGAACTGTGGAACTGGATCCAGGGCGTGGTATCCGGCCGCCGCCCGGTCGCCCGCTACGACGGCATCATCGAGGTGCGCAGCCGCGCCGGGGAGACGGTGGCCACCTGGGTTTTCGAGCGCGGCCTGCCGGCCAAGATCGCGGGCCCGCAGCTGAACGGCAAGAGCGGCGACATCGCCATCGAGGAACTGCACATAGCGCACCAGGGTTTGCGCCTGCTGGAGAGCTAGCGGCGCCGGGCGCGCAGGACGGAATTCGGATAAATCCCATCCCGAACTGTGGGACAAAAATAAATCGAGGCATCTATGGGCGAACTGCTCAAGGCACAACTACAGGAGGTGCGCGCGGACGAGAACCAGACCGCGGTGGGCGATCCCGTGCCGGTCCAGTTCAACCCCGAGTCCCTCAAGTTGCGCCTGCAGAACCAGACCGATGGCGGCCGCTCCCGCGGGCGCCAGCGGCGCCAGCACAACGGCTCCAGTTCCACCTCGCTGTCCATGGACCTGGTGTTCGACACCGCCGACGAGGGCACCGACGAGGCGCCGGTTTCGGTGCGCACCCGCACCGCCATTGTCGAGAAATATGTGCTGCCGAAAGAGGATACCTCCGACGCGCCGCCGCTGCTGCAGTTCCAGTGGGACCAGCTGATCGTCACCGGCGTGGTGGAGAGCCTCGACCTGGAGTTCGATCACTTCGCCGGGAACGGGGCGCCGCTGCGGGCCAAGGCCAGCGTCACCATCAAGGAGCAGGACCCGAAATACACCTATGTGACCGGCGCCAGCGGTCCCGCCGCGCGGGATTCCGCCAACGCCCAGCCCGCCGGCTCCGGCGGTCCGGCCCCGGCGGCGCCGGGGCGGGGCACCAACGAGGGCGGCAGCAGCGCCGAAAACAGCCCGCGCAGCGCCGAGGCACTGGACGGCGAGAGCGCGCCGGAATTTCTCGCCCGCCAGGGCCTGGACCCGAGCGCCTGGCGCGGACTGGGCGTAGACCTGAGCGGGGGTCTGGAACTGCAGGCGGGGCTGGAGGTGGGCTTCAGCGCGAGTCTGGGCGCAAGCCTGGGGGTGGGCGTGTCTGCCGGCGTAAAAGCCAGCGCCGGCGTATCCCTGGAGGCCGCCCTGGGCATCGGTGCCAGCGCAGTCTTCTCCGGCAGCGCCGGCGCCAACAGACAGGATTCAAACGGTGGCAGCAGCGACACAGGCAATGGCCGGGCCGCCCCCAGGGCGCCCGCCGACGGCGACGCCGCCGGACTGGCGCTGTCCGCCGCCGGCGGACTGCAGCCGGCGCTGGACGCGGTGCGCCGGCGGGAGGCGGGCGCCGCCGCCGACGAAGCGAGGGGCGCCTTCGGCCTGGCGCCCCCGCTGGCGGGCGATATCGCCGGCGGCGATGTGACCGTCGCCGCCGTCGCTGAGAGCACTGGGGGGCGGGACCCGCGCGCCACCAGTTACGGCTACGGCGTGCCCCTGCGCCCGCTTTTTGCCACGGCCCCATCCCGGGAGCGGCTACTGGTGGGCGGTGCCCGCGTCGGCGGGAAGCGCGGGGATACCGTCGCCGGCGGCGAGGGCCCCGCCTTCCGCCGCCAGAAGACCACCCCCCCCTGGCAGGCCCTGCCGCGGCGCGACAGCGCTCGCCAGCTGGTTGAAGGCGGGGGCGGGAGTTGTGGCTGCGGCGGTGCGAAATGCCGCTGCGGTGGCTGAGGGAAGGGAAACTCCCGGAGGCACTGCGCGCGGCCCCGCTGGCGGTGGTTGCCTGGCAAATATTTACCGGTGAGGTTTTTTGTCAGGTAACCACCGCCGGCGGGGCCGCTCGAAGCCGTCCCATCCGGGGATTGCCAGTTCCTGTGAACGCCGAAACGCGAGTGAAAAAAACTGAGGAGCAGCGACTTGACCGCCCATATCGAACAACTGGTGACCGAAATCGTTCCCCGCACCGAGACGCCCAACGCGCCGGCGCAGGGAGAGCAGCAGGACCCGCGCTGGGGCGAGGAGGAGCAGTTGCGCGCACAACTGGCGCGCCGGGAGCGCCTGCAGCGGCGCCTGTCCGCCCGCGGTTTTGACGACTGAGGTGCGGTGTGAGCGACGAACTGTTTATCGCAGCCAGCCCGGTTTTTACCGTCGACGGCGAAGACCGCGGCGAACTGGCCAGGGATCTCGTGCACCTGGAGTGCGAGGAGACCACCGAGGGATTGAAAAGCCTGCGCGCGCGCTTTGTCGCCACCGGCCCGGAGGCCGGCAGCGATGAACAGAGCCTGCTGTACATGGACGGGCGCGTGCTGGATTTCGGCCGGGAAATTTCCGTGGCCATAGGGCCCCTGTCCGGCCAGCGCAGGATTTTCACCGGCTTTATCAGCGCGCTGGAAGTCGCCTTCGAGGAGGGAGAGGAGCCGGAGGTCCTGCTCTACGCCGAGGACAGACTGATGGACCTGCGCATGACCAGGCACATGAAAACCTACGAGTCCATGAGCGACGAGGACATCGCCGCTGCCATCGCCGCGGACCACGGCCTGAGCCCGCAGCTGGATGCCCCCGGCCCCAGTTACGACCGCATCCAGCAGTTCAACATGAGCGACCTGGCATTCTTGCGCGAGCGGGCGCGGCTGCTGCAGGCGGAAGTCTGGACCGACGGCAGCAGCCTTTTCTTCAAGGCTCGCGACCGGCGCGAGGGATCGGAGATCACCCTGGTGCGCGGTGGCGAGCTGATAGCGGTGCAGGCGGTGGCGGACCTGGCGGAACAGCGCACCGCCGTGCGCGTCAGCGGCTACGACGCCGCCAACCGCGAGGGCATCGACGAGGAGGCGGGGGAGGATGCCATCCGCGGCGAGATCGGCGGCGGCCGCAGTGGCGTGGAGATACTGCAGAACGCCTTCGGCGAGCGGGTCTCCCACCGGGTGCGCGAAGTGCCGCTGCAAGCGGCGGAGGCATCGGAGTGGGCGCGGGCGGAGATGCAGCGGCGCGCGCGCCGCTTCGTGCAGGTGAGCGGCGTCACCAGCGGCCACCCGGACATGATCGTCGGCAGCCGCCTGCGCCTGGAGCGCATCGGCCCCGCCTTTTCCGGCGGCGGCTACACGGTGACCAGCGTCAGCCACAGCTTCGACCTGGGCCGCGGCCATCGCACCCGCTTTTCCGCCGAGCGGGCGACGGTGGCAGGGGACTGAACCGCCGCGGTGGTTGCATAAAAAAATATTTTCGAGACGTATGCAGTGGCCCGCGCAGAAAGGGCAACACGGGGGAAATGCATGAGTGGAAACTTTGTCGCCGACGGCGGTGAGCAGAATTATTTCGGCGTCTATCCGGCGATAGTGACGGACCTCGTCGACCCGGACAGCCTGGGGCGCATCGAGGTGAAATTCCCCTGGCTCGGCGGCGACGGCGACAGCCGGGTGCGCGCCTGGGCCACGCTGTTGTCCCCCTACGCGGACAATGAGCAGGGTATCCAGACGCTGCCGGAGGTGGACAGCCAGGTAGTGGTGGCCTTCGAGGCCGGCAACCTGCGCAGGCCCTATATCGTCGGCAGTTGCTGGAACGGGCGCGAGGCGCTGCCGCGGGCCGCGGAGGCGGCCAACAATATCCGCGTGTGGAAGACCCGCTCCAACAGCGTGCTGGAGTTCGACGACACCGACGGCGCGGCAAAAATCACCCTGCAGATGGCCAGCGGCCACAAGCTGGTGCTGGACGACAGCGCCAGCACGGTAACCCTGAGCCATGCGGACGGACACGTGATCACCTTCACCGCCGCCGGCGTGGTGGAGATCACCGGCAACGCCAGCGTGGATATCAAGGCACCGGTGCTGAACGTCAGGGCGCCGGTGGCCAACTTCGACGGCATAGTGAACTGCACCACGCTGGTGGCGAAGACCCTGGTCACTTCGCCCACCTACACCCCCGGTGTGGGCAACCTGTTGTGAGGTGCGGCTGATGGAGGCGCGGAGACAATGAGCGAACACCCCTGGGTACTGGTAGGCCCCTGGTACCGCTCCGAATCTGCGGGCGGGCCGCCGGCCAACCGCACCACGGCACCGATACTGCAGAAGTACGGCGATGCGGGTTTCATGGACAAATTCATCCGCGAACCCCAGCGCTCGCTGCACTTCACCGGTGAGGATTTCAGCGAGCGCCTGTGCGCCGACCCCAACCGGGTCATCACCCCCGCGCAGCGCGACGCCCTGGCAAAGGAACTGGCCGCCCCCTCGGACCCGAGCCTGAAACTCTTCCTGCACGCCCACAGCCGCTTCTACCTGGTGGTGTGCGAGCTCCACTGCGTGGCCCCCGGATTTCCCAGCACCCGCCGCGAACAGGTGTGCGAGAGCGGTTTTGTGGTCCGCCGCCGGGTGCCGCTGGTGCCGCCGGCGCAGCAACCGGAACTGCTGGCCCGCCAGCGCCGCCTGGCGCGGGCGCGCGAGCAGCTGGTGCGCCTGCGCGAACCGGCGCGCAAACGGGCTCCCGGCCGGACGCCGCCTGTGCGCGAGGCACTGTCCGCGGTCAACGAAAAACGGCTGCAATCCCTGCGCGGGGAGCTGCAGCAGGGCAGCCGCGAACTGCAGGACTTCCTGCTCGCCCGCGGCATCAGGGCGGAGCGCCAGGGCTGGTTCCCGCATCCGGACGACGCGGCGCTCGGCGACTGGCGCGCGGTGGAGGCGGGCCCGCAGCAGATCGAGGAAAAGATCTACCCCCTGTACCCGCTCACGCCGGCGCCCGCGGACAAGAACCACTCGGCGCGGGGCAAAACCCTCTGGTTCGGCCTGGTGCCCACCGGTGCATCGGACATGGACAGCGGCGGCAACCCCCAGTTCGACGAGAGCGATCTCTACGAAATCCAGTGCTTTGTGCGCCGCAGGAAACCCTGTTGCCCAAATACCGGTCCCGGTTGTTGCCGGGGCGAAGTGGTGTGGAGCCGGCCCACCGAGGGCTACCGGCTGGCACCATACTTCGATATCGACGGCACCAGCCACAAGCCGATCAACATCAAGATGCCGGACCTGCAGGCGCTGAAGGCCCAAGCCGGTATGGGACCACCCGGGCGCGGGGCCGGGGTAAAAACCATAGCGCCGGCGAATTCGTCGCTGAATTTCGGCACCAACGGCATGGACATGCCCAGTGTCGACGGCGACCAGTTGACGCGGCCCGGGCAGCAGATCTGTTTCTTTGCAATTTTCCTGTTCTTTATCGTCGCCCTGTTCCTGTTCCGCCTCTTCCTGCCGATCCTGATGTTCCTGTTCCAGTTGTGGTTCCTGTTGAAACTCAAATTCTGTATTCCCCCGTCGCTGGAAATCGATGCGGGCCTGGCGGCGGACCTGGAAGTGCAGGGGCCCGATATCGAGGCGGCCATAGAGCTGGATGCGGGCGTGCTGGCGGAGATAGGTAGCGGCTTCGACAGCAGGGAACAGCTGCACGACACCCTGGCGGAATCCCTCGCCGCGGAACTCGCCTCTGCCGGCGGCGGCGCGCCCAACGCCTTTGCCGGCGACCTGGAGAGCAAACTGAAAAACACCGTCAGCCTGAACGAACTGGCGGACCTGTTTATCGCCGCGAGCCGGGATTTTTCCGCGGAACCGGATCCCGGCAGGCCCGGCGGACAGATCCCCGCACCCGGCGACGGCCTCAGCTACTTCGAAGTGGTGCCGCCACCGGGAAAACCCTTTCACCGGGGCGGTGCGCCGGTCGCGCAGGCGGTGGGCGCGTGAGCGGCAACAACCTGAATGGAAAACAACATGAATGGTAACAGCGCGGGGCTGAAAAAATTTCTCGGGCGCGGCTGGGATTTCCCGCCGCTGCCGGATGCGGGCACACGCAGCCTGCGCCTGGTGGACGGCCCGGAAAAAGTGCGCCAGTCCATCTGGCTGATCCTGGAGACGGAACCGGGCGAGCGCATCATGCGCCCGCAGTTCGGCTGCGGCCTGCGCCGCTACCTGATGAAACCGAACAACTCCGCCACCCGCGCACTGATGCAGAACGACGTGGTGCGCGCACTCGCCATGTGGGAGCCGCGCATCAAACTGCAGCAGGTGTCGGTGGAGCCGGGGGAGGACCCGTCGGTGGTGCTTATCCGCATCCACTATGTCCACGCCCGCGACGGCAGTCCCGGCAACCTGGTGTTTCCCTTTTACCTGCAGGGTGAAAACAGTGGTCAGTAAAACAGGGGCGAATTACGCGGGTGGGAAGGGCCGCGTGCCCTCCGCGGCCGATTACCAGCGCATTTGCCGGAGCGAACGATGCAACTGAACCGACCGGTACTGGACGATCGCAGTTTCGAGGAGCTCAAGGCCGAGCTGATCGAACGCATCCCCGTCTACGCCCCCGAGTGGACCGATCACAATCCCAGCGACCCGGGCATCACCCTGCTGGAATTGTTTTCCTTCCTCGGGGAAAACCTGCTGTACCGCTTCAACCAGATTCCCGAGGCCACCAAGCTGGAATTCCTGCGCCTGCTGCAGATACCCCTGCGGCGGGCCGAACCGGCCCGGGCCATGGTGACCTTCACCACCAGGGAAACCGGCGGCGTGCGGGTGGAAAAGGCCTCCCGCACCCTGGCCGGGGACATCGCCTTCGAAACCCTTGACGAAGTCCGCGTGCTGCCGCTCACCGCCTTCGGCGTCGGCAAGATGGCCCAAGAGGCCCCGCAGGAGGATTCCGAGGAGGCGCAGTTTTTCCAGCAGGCCTATCGCAGCCGCGGCCTCGAGACCGCCGGCGAAGCGGCACCCTACAGCGTGAAAATGCTTTGGGCGGAGGAGCCGGGGCAGGTACTGGATTTCGACGAGGCGGTGGACGGCATCCTGTGGGTGCCGGTACTGGCGGAGAAGCCGGCGCTGGTGGCGGCGGTGCGCCAGGCGCTGGCCGCACAGCCGCAGGCGCCGCTGCTGAACCTGGGCTTTGTGCCGGACGCGCGCCTGGAGAAGGGCGCCGGCGAAGCCACCGGCGCGGAGTTTCCACAGCGCTTCCGCTGCCCCGGCGCCGGCCGCCAGGAGGGCGAGGGGCCGGCGGTGCAGTGGCAGATATGGTCTGGTATCGACGCCGACATGACCCCGCAATACCGTGCCTTGGGAGTGGAGGGCGACAGCACCGCCGGCCTCAGCCGCGAGGGCGTGGTGCGCCTGCGGCTGCCGGCAGATATCGACGGGATCGGCAATTTCCCCATCGACGATCCGGATGCCCCCGGCACCGGCGACCTGCCGCCGCCGCTGGCGGACGACTACGAGGCGCGGCTGGTGTGCTGGCTGCGCGCCTTCCGCCACGACGGCAGCCGCCTGGGCCGGCTGCGCTTCGTCGGCGCCAACGCCGTGCGCGCGGAGCAGACGGAGCGCGCGCGGCCGGAGTTCCTCGGCACCGGCAACGGCCAGCCCAACCAGGTCTTCAAGCTGGTGCACGGCCAGGTGCTGCCGGACAGCCTGGTGCTGGAGGTGGAGGAGACCGGCGGCTGGCGCCAGTGGCGGCGGGTCGAGGGCTTCTTCGCCAGCGGCGAGTCCGACCGCCACTTCAGCCTCGACGCCGCCGCCGGCCGAGTGAAATTCGGCGATGGCCTGCGCGGCTTCGTGCCGCAGATAGGCCAGCGCATCCGCGTGCTGGAATACCGCCACGGGGGCGGCGCCGCCGGAAACGTGGCCGCCGCCGCCATCGACAGGCTGCAGCCGGGCAAGCCGGTGAAAGTGGAAAACCCGCTGCCCGCCTACGGCGGCGCCGAACCGGAACCGCTGGCCCGGGCCCTGGAGCGGATTCCCGGCGAGCTGCGCCGGCGCGACAGGGCGGTGACCGCGGGCGACTTCCGCGAGCTGGCGCTGCAGGCCCCGGGCGCCAACATCGCCCGCGCCGAGTGCCTGCCGCGCTACCACCCGGCGCTGCCGGAGCGGGAATCCCCGGGCGTGGTCAGCGTGCTGGTGCTGCCGGCGGCGGACCCGGACAGACCCAACGCGCCCATGCCCGACCGCAACCAGGTCGCCGGGGTGTGCCGCTACCTGGACGCGCGCCGCCTGGTCACCACCGAGCTCTATGTGATACCCCCCAGCTACCGGCCGGTGGCAGTGGCCGTCGGCCTGGTGGTCAAGCCCGGCTACGGCACCGACGCGGTGCGCCACTGGGTGGAGCTGGTGATCCGCCAGTACCTGGCGCCGCTGCCGCCCTACGGTCCCGAGGGCGGCGGCTGGCCCCTGGGGCGGCCGGTGTACGGCCCGGAACTGGAGGCGGCCGCGCTGCAGGTGGAGGGGGTCGAGTACCTGGAGGGCCTGCAACTGGTGGGCTGGGACGGCAAGGGACAGCGGATCGACGACAACGGCCGCGTGCCCCTGGCCCGCAACCAGCTGCCGGAGCTGATCGGCATCACCGTGGAGCAGGGCCCGGTGACCCTGGACCCGGGCGAGGCCATAGCGCCGAGACCGGCGGAGAAGCCGCCGGTGCCGGTGCCCGTATTGCTGGAGGAATGCTGATCGTGGCCGACTTCGCCTTTGCCAGCCTGCACAGCCTCGACCAGTGGCGCCGCGCCGCCCACAGCGACACGGCACTGCTCGCCAGCGGCGCCGACTTCGGCGAGGTGTCACTGGCCTGGAGCGACGAGCCGGACGCGGTGCCCTGGGACGACGCCTGGGAGGGCGAGCCGACTGTCTCCGCGGGCATGGCCTTCGATCCCTGGGGGCGCCTGTACCGCGCGCGCCCGGAACTGGGGCAGGTGGACATAATCCGCGGCGACGCCGAGCCGCAAGCGCTGTTCGCGCCGCCGCCGCCCCCGCCCGGGGAATTCGCGCCCCTGGACGCGGAGGGTGAGGGCGGCGGCCCCCTGGGTGAGCCGGTGGACCTGTGTGTCGACCGCCGCGGACAGCTGTTCGTGGCCGAGCGGGGCGCCCGGCGGGTCTCGGTCTACGACCTGATGGAGCGGCGCCTGCTGCGGCGGGTGCAGTTCGACCGGCCGCCCCGGGCGCTGGCCTGCGACGGCGAGCGGGTGTGGGTGCTGCTGTGGCAGCCCGGTGAGGGGAGCCCGGCGCTGATGCGCATGACCGCGCGCACCGGCCCCGAGGCGCAGCCGCTGCCGGAATCCGTCGCCGCGCCGCGGGACCTGGCCGCGGGGGAGACCCTCTACCTGCTGGACGCGCCGGACGGACAGTCCGCGCGGCTGCTGCCCCTGTCCCGGCCGGACGACGCCTTCCCGGTGCCCGGTGCCACCCATATCGCCGTGCGCCCCGGCGCCCACGCCGGCGGCGGGGACATCGTCTGCGTTGCCAGCGGCGCCGGCAGCCGGCTAGAGCGGTTCGCCTGCCGGGAGGGTTCCCGCAGCGAACTGCCGCCGCTGCGCCTGCACCGCTACGACGGCCGCGGCCTGGTGCTGCACCCGGACGGGGACATCGCCTACTGGTCCACCGGCGGCCGCCTGCTGAAGGCCAGCCGCCGGCGCCTGCGCTACTGCAGCAGCGGCCGCGTCACCAGCTTCCGCCTCGACAGCGGCGACTTCCAGACCCAGTGGGGTCGCCTGTTCATCGACGCCTGTATTCCCCGCGGCACCAGCGTCAGCGCCCGCTGCCTGGTGCTGGACGAAATGCCCGAGATCGGCGAGCCGCTACCGCGCACGCCGCCCGCCAACACCCTGGAGCTGACCCTGTCGCGGCCGGACCTGTCGCCGCCGATGCCGCCCCGCGCAACGCTGCAGCAACTGGAGCCGAAAGCGCAGAAACTCTTTCGCCGCGGTGCCGCGGAACTGCCCTGGGCCGGCTCGGGGGAGGGGCCGTTCGTCACCTACGAGGCGCCGATCGCGGCGCCGCCGGGACGCTACCTGTGGGTGCAGCTGGAACTGCGCGGCGCCGACCGCAAGACCCCGAGAATCCGCCGCCTGCGCGCCGAGTACCCGAGCCACGACCTGCTCCGGCGCCTGCCGCGGGTCTACTCCCGCGGCGCGGCGGAAGCCGACTTCCTGCGCCGCTACCTGGCACTGCCGGAGGGGGTGCTGCGGGATCTGGATCTCGCCGCCCGCTACCGCCAGATACTGCTGGACCCCATGGCCGCGCCGGCCGAGGTGCTGCCCTGGCTGGCCGGTTTCGTGGGCCTGGTGCTGGACCGGCGCTGGCCCGAGGCGGCGCGGCGGCGGATGATCGCCGACTGCGCCTGGCTGTTCCGCTTCCGCGGCACCGTGGCGGCGCTCAAGCGCATGGTGGAGATCTACCTGGGCGGCGATGTCCGCGTCGACCTGGTGGAACACTTCAAGCTGCGCGGCCTCGGCGGCGCGCTGCTCGAGGGCAACAGCGAATCCTCCAACGCCATTCTCGGCGCCGGCATGCGCGTCGGGGGCGAGCTGTCCGCCGATGCGGCTGCCGCCCGCTCCATCAACGGCGTGTCCACAGCCGAGGCCATCGACCGCCAGGCGCACCGCTTCAGCCTGCTGGTGGCGGCGCCGCTCGGCGGCGAACAGCTGGCGGTGATCCGCCACCTGCTGGACGAACACCGCCCCGCCCACACCGCCTTCGATGTCTGCACCCTGGACGGCGGCATGCAACTGGGGCTGGGCCTCTACGCCGGCCTCACCTCCCTGGTCGGCGCCGGTTCCGGTTTCGGCCAGCTGCAACTGGGCACCTCGGTGCTGGGTCGCGGCGACCTGATCGGCCGCCCCCGGGCCGGCACGGTGCCCGGCAGCAGCCGCCTGGGCTGGGACACACAGGTGGGCTAGCCATGCAGACAGTGCATATCCATCGAGTCTCCCGCCTGCTGCACCTGGCCCCGAGCCAGGGGCACCTGCGCCGGCCCATGGAACAGACCCTGGAAGCGGCGCTGGAAACAGCCCTGGGCCGGGAGCTGGACAGCGCCCTGGCGCGCCGCGGCCTGGCCGGGCAGGAGATCTGCCTGCGCCACCTGCACCTGCCGCTCGAGTTCGATCCGCGGAGGGGGTTCGGCGCCCTGGTGAGCGACTGGTCCCGCGCCCTGGCGTCCGCGATAGCCGCGGCCCTGGATGGTCCCGTCGACAAGGCCGCGGACGGCGAGGCGCAACTGCTGCGTTTCCCGTCGAAATTCCATGGCCTGCTGGATTTCGCCCGCGGCGTGGCCCGCGGGCGCCTGGAGCGGGCCTGGGCCTGGCGCCAGCTGGGACTCGGCGCGCTGCCGCGGGCGCCGTCCCGGGCCGAGGCCCGCGCGCAGCTGCTGAACGCCCTGGATGCCAGGCGCAGCTGGCTGCTGCCGCTGCTGTTGCAGCTGGCCGCAGAGGGGGAACTGGCAGCACTGCTGGAACAGCTGGCGGAGCCGGAACTGGCGTGGCTGGCCGCCGCCGCCCTGGCCGGCGCCGGTTGCACCCAGCCGTCGCAGATTGCCGGTTTGCCGGCCGCCGCGCCGCCCGCGGAAAAGCGCGCCGAGGGATTGCCGCCCGCGGTGGACACCACCCGGGAGCCGGCCAATCTGCGGCAGCTGCTGCCACAGCTGCGATCCTCGAACATTGCCCGCGCGCTGGAAAGCCAGCCGGCACTGCTGCAGCGGCTTCCCGCGCCGGGGCACTGGCTGCTGCTGTGCCTGCTGGAGCGGGAGCCGGGCCTGGCCGGTGGCGCCCCGGCGCTGTTGCGCGAGCGGTTGGAGGCGCTCGAGGCCACCGCCGGCGGCGGCGAGACGGAAGACTCGACACCAGCGCCTTCCCGCGCAGGCGCGCCCCGCGACGATGAAGCCGAAGGACAGCGTGAAAGCGCTGCCGCCCGCCCGGTGCCGGCCGCACAAGCACCCGGGGGTGAGCCGCAGGCCGCTTCCCCCGCGGCGCAATTGCCCGCGCCCGGAGGGCGTTCGGAAGAGTCCGGCGTGCGCGGCGAAACGGACACCCGCGAGCAGTCGCGGGAGCGGGCCGCCCGGGGTGCGGAGGAAGCGGCGCCGGCGGCGGAAGCGGAACTGTTGCACAGCGACTGGGCCGGGCTCGCCTACCTGCTGCCGCTGCTGGAAGCGGGGCCCCTGGCGGCGCTGCAGGGCGGCGACGGGGAGCCACTGGCGGCGCGGCCGCTGGGCTGGATCCTGTGGCAGCTGCTGCGCCGGCTCTTCGACCGCCAGGGCGCAGAGGAGATCCTCGAGGTCGCGCCTTTTCCGCGGCGGGATCCGCTGCTGCTGTTGCTGTGCGGCCTGGCGGTGGACGCGGAGGCGGATTTCGCCGAGCCGCAAGCCGCCGAAACCGCGCTGCTGGAGCGCTGGGCGGGGGCGCTGCTGGCGGACCTGGCGGCGCGCCTGGAAGACTGCGCGGAGCGCGGCTTTGCCCTGTTCCTGTGGCTCTGCCGGCGCCCGGGGGCCCTTTCTCTCAGCGGCCCTTGGACGGAAGTCCGCCTGCCGCTGGACGGCCTGGACACCGAGATGCGCCGCGCCGGACTGGACCTGGACCCCGGCTATGTGCCCTGGCTGGGCCGGGTAGTGGTGCTGCGCTATGAATGACCTCTCCCATCCCGCAACCCTGCCGGCCGCGGCGGCCCTGCCGCTGGAGCTGGCGGTGCTCGGCGGCCGCCTGGCGGCGCTGCTGCGGCGGCGCCTGAACGGCGGCGCCGCGCCGGGCCTGAGCCTGTCGCTGGAATTCCTCGACAGCCGCTACCGCGCCCTCTGCGGCGACACACCGCCGGAGGACTGGGAGGGCGACTGCCGCGCGCGCATCGCCACCCGCCCCGACTCGCCGCTGGCGCGTGCCGTGGCGCGCCTGGGCCTGGGGCGTGAGCAGGTGGAACTGTTGCTGCTGGCGGGCATGGCGGAGGAGCACGAGGGCTACGCCGAGCTGTTCCGCAGCCTGCATCCGAAGGGGCAGCCGCGGCCCAGCGTCGGCCTGGCGGCACAGCTGGTCTGCCCGGACACGGAGGGCCGCAGGCGCCTGCGCCGCTGGCTGCAGCCGGACGCGCTGTCGCCCTTCGCGCTGGGCGGCGACGGCGGCGGGGACCCCGATGGCGATGCGATTGCGCCCTTCTTCAGTCGCAGCCTGGCGCTGAAACCCGGGATCTGGGACTGGCTGCTGCAACTGGACGCCTGGCCGCCGGAACTGCCGCTGCTGCCCCTGGACGGCGGGGGCGCGGGGCTGGAGCACTGGCTGGACGACCTGGCCGGCACCGGCGCGCGACTGGCATCCGGCGGCGCCCTCACCCTCTGCCTGGCCGCCGAGACCCGCGACGCCGCCGCCAACCGCGCCGCGGCCCTGTGCCGCAGCGCCGGTCTCGGCTGGGCGGCGGCGGACCTGGCGGACCTGGACGCCGGGCGGCTGTCGCTGTTGCTGTTGCACTGCCGGCTGCGGGGCAGGGTGCCGCTGCTGCTGGCATCGGCGCCGGAGCCGGCGGGCCCGGCGCCGCGGGACAACCCCCCCGCGCCGCTCGCGCTGCTGCGGGACTACCCGGCGCCGCTGATTCTCTGTGCCGACACCGAGACGGATACCGACGCCGGCGCGCGGCCGCTGCTCAGCCTGCACTGCCGCCCGCTGGATGCGCCGGGGCTGCGGCGCATGTGGCGCCAGCTGCTGCCGGAGATGGCCGACAGTGCCGGCCAACTGGCGGCCCGCTATCCCTTCGAACCCTTCCTCGCCAGGCGCATTTGCGACGACCTGCGCCTGGGCCCGGAACTGCGCGATGCCGCGGGCGGGGAGGGGGCGCGCTGGCGGCGCATCGCCGGCGCGGTGCGCGCCCGCTCCCAGGGCGGGCTCGGGGCCGGCATCCATCTGCTGGAGGCCGGTGCCGGCTGGGAGCAGCTGGTGCTGCCGGCACCGCAACTGGACCAGCTCCGCGACGCCGCCGGGCGCCTGCTGCTGCAGCCGCAGGTGCTGGACGAGTGGCGCTTTCTCGACGGCCGCCGCGGCGCCCGCGGCGTGCGCATGCTGTTCGCCGGCCCGCCGGGCACCGGCAAAACGCTGTCGGCGGAGGTGATGGCCAGCGCCATGGGCGTGGACCTGCTGCAGGTGGACCTGTCGCGGGTGGTTTCCAAGTGGATCGGGGAGACGGAGAAAAACCTGGCGCGGGTCTTTGCCGCCGCCGAGAGCGCCCGCGCGGTGCTCTTTTTCGACGAGGCGGACGCGCTCTTCGGCAAGCGCACGGAAGTCTCCGATGCCCACGACCGCTACG
Source organism: Microbulbifer sp. SE14 (assembly GCF_059834885.1). Lineage (NCBI taxonomy): Bacteria > Pseudomonadati > Pseudomonadota > Gammaproteobacteria > Cellvibrionales > Microbulbiferaceae > Microbulbifer > Microbulbifer sp. SE14. The sequence goes on from NZ_JCBAJA010000042.1 coordinate 37,336, forward strand.
CCAACCTGGAGACCGCCTACCTGCTGTCGCGGCTGGAGCGCTACGACGGCCTGGCGGTGCTGGCCACCAATTACCGCCAGAACATCGACAGCGCCTTCAGCCGACGGCTGGATTTCATCATCGAGTTCGAGGAGCCGGGCCAGCGCGAGCGCCTGCGCCTGTGGCAGTGCCATATCCCGGAGGGGGCGCCGCTGGCGGAGGACGTCGACCTGGCCGAACTGGCGGCGCAGTTCCCGATCGTTGGCGGCCACATCAGGAACGCCGCCCTGGGCGCCGCTTTCCTCGCCGCCGCCGACGGCGGCGCGCTGCACAAACGCCATTTTATCCAGGCCATCAAACGGGAATACGAGAAATCCGGGCGCGCCTACCGGGAGGTTGCGGTGTGAGCGGCGTTCCCGGTGCGCCCAATACAGAAGGAGATTTCCAGTGACTGCTGCAATGACGAGCTTTGCCACCGCCCGGCGGGACAACTACCGGCAACTCAAACAGGAGGCCCAGGCGGCCTTCAACGATTCCCGTGCGGCCCTCGACGCGGCGCGGGCGGACGAGACCGCGCTGGCGGCCGAGGCGGCGGCGCTGGACAGGGCCATAGCCGCGCTGCGCCGCTCCCTGTCCGGCAGCGATCTGGAGCCGGCGGAGATCGCCGGGGCCAGCGATGAGCTGGAGGAGCTGCTGATCGCGCGGGCGCACCTCGGCGCCGCCGTCGCAGTCACCCGCGAGGACGCCCACAGTGCCGAGGTGGCGGCGGACCTCTACCGCCAGCGCCTGGATCTGCTGGAGGCGGAGCTGCGCGCCGCCGGCGAGGCCCTGGCGCAGGCCGAGGCCGCCGAGGCGCGCCACAGCGCCTGGACCGACGCCGACCTGGTGGCGGAGATCGCCGGCCTCAGGGACACCGCGGCGGCGCTGCTGGCGGACACCTTTACCCCGGACCCGGACGCCGAGGTGAACCCGGCGGCATTGCTGGCGGAGGCCCGCGCCCGGGCCGAGGGGGACATCCCCGAAGTGCTGCGCGAGCGCGCCCGCACCCGCGCCGCGGCCGCCGACGGCCGCCTGCAGCAGCTCGAGGACCTGCACCGCGGCACCGCCGCCAGCGCCCTGGAGCAGGGCGCC
>NZ_JCBAJA010000043.1:0-37797 GCF_059834885.1 Microbulbifer sp. SE14
GAGTCCCGAGTCCCGAGTCCCGAGTCCCGAGTCCCGAGTCCCGAGTCCCGAGTCCCGAGTCCCGAGTCCCGAGTCCCGAGTCCCGAGTCCCGAGTCCCGAGTCCCGAGTCCAGAAATAGTATCACTGCGCCAGCCGTTCCAACACTCCGGCCACCTGCCGCAGCCTCTGGTCGGGGCCGTCCTCGTCCAGGCTGAAGTTCAGCTGGTTGGCTCCCTGCAGCTGGTAGCGGCCGGGCTCCGTCTGCACCATCTTGACCAGCGTCAGCGGATCCACCCGGGTATTGTCCGCAAATTCGATACGTCCCCGGGCCGCCGAGGCCTCCAGTTTGCGGATGCCCATGGAATCCGCCTTCAGCTTGATCTCGGTGGTGCGAAACAAGTGCTTGACCGGCTCCGGCAGCAGGCCGAAGCGGTCGATCATTTCCACCTGCAGTTCCTTGAGCTCCTGGCTGTCGGCGGCATTGGCGATGCGTTTGTACATCATCAGGCGGCCGTGCACGTCCGGCAGGTAGTCCTCCGGGATCAGCGCCGGCACCCGCAGGTTCACGTCCACCGCCGGCGATTCCAGCGGTTCGTCGATATTGGGTGTCTTGCCCGCGCGGATCGCCTTCACTGCCCGGTCCAGCATCTCCATATAGAGATTGAAGCCGACGCTCTGGATCTGGCCGCTCTGCTCCTCGCCCAGCAGCTCGCCGGCGCCGCGGATCTCCAGGTCGTGGGTGGCCAGGGTGAAGCCGGCCCCCAGGTCCTGGGCCTCGCTGATGGCCTCCAGGCGCTTGACCGCATCGGCGGTCATGGCGCGCTTGTTCGGCGTCAGCAGGTAGGCGTAGGCCTGGTGGTGGGAGCGGCCCACGCGGCCGCGCAGCTGGTGCAGCTGGGCCAGGCCGAACTTGTCCGCGCGCTCGATCAGGATGGTGTTGGCCGTGGGCACGTCGATGCCGGTCTCGATGATGGTGGTGCAGACCAGGACGTTGAAGCGCTTGTGGTAGAAGTCGCTCATTACCTGTTCCAGCTCCCGCTCGCGCATCTGCCCGTGGCCGATGCCGATGCGGGCCTCGGGCACCAGCTCCTGCAGTTCCCGCGCGATGCGCTCGATGCTCTTGACCTCGTTGTGCAGGAAGTACACCTGGCCGCCGCGCAGTATCTCCCGCAGCACCGCCTCCTTGATCAGGGCGTCGTCGCGCTCGCGCACGAAGGTCTTCACCGACAGGCGCCGCGCCGGCGGCGTGGCGATCACCGACAGGTCGCGGATACCGGCCATGGCCATATTCAGGGTGCGCGGGATCGGCGTCGCAGTCAGGGTGAGAATGTCCACCTCCGCGCGCAGGCTCTTCAGGCGCTCCTTCTGGCGCACGCCGAAGCGGTGTTCCTCGTCGATGATCAGCAGGCCCAGATTCTTGAAGTCCAGGTCGCTCGAGAGCAGCTTGTGGGTGCCGACCAGGATATCCACCTTGCCGCTGGCGACCTTCTCCTTGACGCTGTCCACCTCCTTGCCGGAACGGAAGCGCGAGATCACCTCGACGTTCAGCGGCCAGTCGGCGAAGCGGTCCTGGAAGGACTGGAAGTGCTGCTGGGCGAGCAGGGTGGTGGGCACCAGCATGGCCACCTGCTTGCCGGCGTGGGCGGCGACGAAGGCCGCGCGCATCGCCACTTCGGTTTTTCCGAAACCCACGTCGCCGCAGACCAGTCGGTCCATTGGCTTTTTCGACAGCATATCCGCGACCACCGCCTCGATGGCCTGCTGCTGGTCCGGTGTCTCCTCGAAGGGGAAGCCGGCGGCGAACTCGCGGTAGGCGAGCCCCGGATCGGCGAAGGCGTGGCCGACGCGGGCCTCGCGGCGGGCGTAGATATCCAGCAGTTCGGCGGCGGCGTCGCGTACCTTTTCCGCAGCCTTGCGCTTGGCCTTCTGCCACTGTTCGCTGCCGAGGCGGTGCTGCGGCGCCAGCGCCTCGTCGGCGCCGGAGTAGCGGCTGATCAGGTGCAGGCTGGAGACGGGCACATAGAGCTTGGCCTCGTCGGCGTATTCCAGGGTCAGGAATTCCGCCGGCTGGCCATCGATCTCGAGGTGCTGCAGGCCGCGGTAGCGGCCCACGCCGTGATCGATATGTACCACCGGCGCGCCGATGCGCAGTTCCGCCAGGTTCTTGACCGCGATTTCGGCGTCGTCCACGGCCTTCTTGCGCCGGCGCTGTTGCATGACCCGCTCGCCGAACAGTTGCGGCTCGGCGATCAGCTCGATGGCCGGCTCCGCCAGCTTCAGGCCCTGGTCCAACGGCGCCACGGTGATGCCGTAGGTCTCGCCGCTGGCGAGGAACTCCGCCCAGCTGTTGAACTGCGCCGGCTGCAGGCGTATGCCGTCCAGCAGTTCCAGCAGCGCCTCGCGGCGGCCGCCGCTCTCCGCGCAGAAGAGCACCCGCCCGGAGTACTCCATCAGGTGGCTCTCCAGCGCCGCCAGCGGCTGCTCGGATTTGCCGTCCACCGGCAATGGGGGCGGGGGCTCGCTGGCGAAGTTGTAGTTGCCCTGAGCCTGGGGCAGTGTCTCCGTCGAAAAGATCGCCCGCGGCATGGATTTCAGGGCGCCGTTGAACTCGGCCACGTCCAGCAGTATCTGCCTTGGAGGCAGAATCGGGCGGGTCAGGTCGCCGCGGCGGCTCTCATAGCGGTTGCCGACTTCGCGCCAGAAGTTCTCCAGCGGCTGCTGTATGTCCCCCTGCAGGAAGGCCTGGCTGTTTTCCGGCAGGTAGTCGAACAGGCTCGCGCACCGATGGTCGCCGAAGAACAGCGGCAGGTAGTACTCGATACCGGCGGGGGCAATGCCCGCGCCGATATCCTGGTAGATGGGCACCTGGCTGGGATCGCCGTCGAACTGCTCGTGCCAATTCTGCAGGAACTCCGACAGCGCCGCCTTGTGCAGCGGGAACTCCCGCGCCGGCAGCAGGTGGATGCTGTCCACCCTGTCGACGGTGCGCTGGCTCTCCGGGTCGAAGGTGCGCAGGGACTCTATCTCGTCGTCGAACAGGTCGATGCGATAGGGTAACTGGCTGCCCATCGGGTAGATGTCCATCAGCGAGCCGCGCACCGCGAATTCGCCGTGCTCGTAGACGGTGTCCACGCAGTGATAGCCGGCCTGTTCCAGCAGGCGGCGCTGCACGTCCATGTCGAACTGCTGCCCCTCCTGCAGTATCAGCGCATTGCCGGCCACGTAGTCCCGCGGTGGCAGCCGGTGCATCAGGGTGCTGACCGGCACTATGACGATGCCGCGGCCCATCTGCGGCAGTCGGTAGAGGGTGGCCAGGCGGTCAGAGATGATGTCCTGGTGGGGCGAGAAGGTGTCGTAGGGCAGTATCTCCCAATCCGGGAAGTGGAAGATTTCCAGCTCCGTGTCGTCGCCACCATCTCTCCCGCCTTTGTTAAAAAATTTCAGCTGCACCTCCAATCGGTGCGCTTCCAGGCTGTCGCGGGTGATCAGCAGGGTGGGGGAGTCGGCCCGGCGGGCCGCACTCAGGATTGCCAGGGAGGCCGCCGCGCCGTGCAGCTGCCCCCAGAATTGCCGGTCACTGGAACTGCGAAAGTCCGGAGGGGACAGGGGGTGTATTTCGGTCATCTTTCCTTATAAATCCGCGCTTTCGGTCGGAGCTGGGCTCGGGGGACGCTATTGTAACGGTGAACTCCTGTCGGTGCAGTCACGGCAAGGGAAGGCGGCCCTCAGGTCACAGAAAAGGGCCGGTTACTGCGGGCGGTGAATTGGTAGTTTTACTACAGATTTTTGCCGTTTTTTTGTCCGGTTGCGCACCCGGGGTTCAATGCCTATATTGCGCAGCCACGCGGCCCGGGGCTGTCCCGCAGGCCGCGCAACTCCTGCCTATTTAACACATTGCAGAGGTGTCTGACTGTGACCCAGAAGCGACCGAAGCCCGCGGACTTTTTCAAGGACTGGAAGGAGCGCGAAGCGCTGGCCGAATCCATGATCCCGATGATTGGCAAGCTCAATCGCGAGCGCAACGTCGGTGTCTATATGTACGGCCGCAACCTGGTTAACCGCTCCGTGCTGAGCATCATGAAGGCACACCGCTTCGTGCGGCAGGTGGAGGAGAACGAACTCTCCGAATTCGAATCCTTCCCGGTACTGGAGGCCATCTGCAAGCTGGACCTGGGCCCGGTGCATATCGACCTGGGTACCCTGACCAACAAGTACATGGGCGACGATCGCGGCCTGTCCGTGGACGAATTCGTCAGGGAAGAGCTGGCGGGCGCCGTGGGTGCCGGCAAGCCGCTGCCGGAGCCGCGCGATGTGGTCATCTACGGTTTCGGCCGCATCGGCCGCCTGGTGGCGCGCCTGCTGATCGACAAGGCCGGCAGCGGCGACGTGCTGCGCCTGCGCGCCATAGTGCTGCGCAAGGGCAAGGCCGACAACGACCTGGTCAAGCGCGCCTCCCTGCTGCGCAGGGACAGCGTCCACGGTGCCTTCAAGGGCACCATCCGCGTCGACGAGGACACCAACACCCTGATCTGCAACGGCAACGAGATCAAGATCATCTACGCCAACTCCCCGCAGGAAGTGGATTACACCGCGCACGGCATTCACGACGCCATCGTCGTCGACAGCACCGGCGTGTGGCGCGACGAGGAAGGCCTGAGCCAGCACCTGGAAAGCAGGGGTGCCGCCAAGGTGCTGCTGACTGCGCCGGGCAAGGGCGACATCAAGAATATCGTCTACGGTATCAACAACGGCGATATCAAGCCGGAAGACCAGATTCTCTCCGCCGCCTCCTGCACCACCAACGCCATAGTGCCGGTGCTGAAGGTGATGATGGACAAGTTCGGCGTGGAGCACGGCCACGTGGAGACGGTGCATTCCTATACCAACGACCAGAACCTGATCGACAACTACCACAAGGGTGAGCGCCGCGGCCGCGCCGCCGCGCTGAACATGGTCCTGACCGAGACCGGCGCCGCCAAGGCGGTGGCCAAGGCGCTGCCGGAACTGAAGGGCAAGCTGACCGGCAACGCCATCCGCGTGCCGACCCCGAACGTCTCCATGGCGATCCTGAACCTGAACCTGGGGCGGGAGACCACCAAGGAAGAGCTGAACGAGTATATGCGCGATGTGGCCCTGCACTCGCCGCTGCGCCAGCAGATCGACTACACCAACTCCCCCGAGGTGGTGTCCAGCGATTTCGTCGGCTCCCGCCGCGCCTGTGTGTTCGACTCCATCGCCACCATTGTTGATGGCAAGAATGCGGTGCTCTACTGCTGGTACGACAACGAGTTCGGTTACAGCTGCCAGGTGGTGCGCTGCCTGGAGGATATGGCCGGGGTTAAGTACAAGCTGTTCCCGGTGCAGGACTAAGCTACTCAGGACTCGGGACTCGGGACTCGGGGATGAGCCTAATACGAAGGCCCTGACGGCAGGGGCTTTTTGCGGGACTGTCAGCGAGAGGGACCTCGCTGCCAAGCCTGCAGGGATGTATTCACGGCGTGTCCCACGAAAAGCCCCCGGCGGCAGGGCCGCCCGAGGCCTATTAAGAAGGGCTGACTGCCGGCCACTATCCACTCAACCCCCTGTTTTTGCTGCAAAATTTTCCTCCCCCTTGCCCATTTCGGCCGCTTCCGCACTGGTAAACCCCCAAGCCCATCTTTATAATGCGCGCGATTTTGGCGGGGCCGCCGTGCGCCGAGAAGTTCTCTCCTTACCCGAACCCGGGATTAAGCGGCATAAGCCCTCGCAGCGCGAGAATTCCTCAATGTGGCTCGCCGATCGGAGCGCCGGCCGATGTCTGGCCGCGACCCGGTCTGCGGGCTGCATTGCATATTTTCAAACTAGAAACTTAGGCATAGGCGTATGAGAAAGATCCGTCGGGGATTGGATTTACCCATATCCGGCGCGCCCGAGCAGGTCATCCACGATGGCCCTGCACTCAGGACCGTCGCTGTGCTCGGCCCCGATTACCACGGGATGAAGCCGACCATGGCGGTGGCCGAGGGGGATAGCGTCAAACTCGGGCAGCTGCTGTTTACCGATAAGAAGACCGAAGGCGTGCGCTACACCGCACCCGCTGCCGGTCGTGTTGTGGCGATCAACCGCGGTGCCCGCCGTGTGCTGCAGTCCGTGGTCATCGAGATAGAGGGCGACGAGGCCGAGCAGTTCACTGCCTACAGCGCCGACCAGCTGGCCGGCCTGACCCGCGAGAAGGTGGTGGAGAATCTGGTCGAGTCCGGGCTCTGGGCCGCGCTGCGCACCCGACCCTACAGCAAGGTGCCGGCCCTGGACGCCGAGCCGGCGGCCATCTTCATCAACGCCATGGACACCAACCCGCTGGCGGCGGATCCGGTGCTGGTGATCGCCGAGCAGCGCGACGCCTTCGCCCAGGGTGTGGAAATCCTCTCCAAGCTGGCGGACGTCACCTACGTCTGCACCGCGCCGGACGCCGATGTGCCGGTACCGAACGCCAACAACATCCGCCGCGAGGCCTTCGCCGGCCCGCACCCGGCGGGTCTGTCCGGTACCCACATCCACTTCCTGAGCCCGGTCAAGCCCGGTCGCAGTGTGTTCACCATCAACTACCAGGACGTCATTGCCGTCGGCAAGCTGTTCACCACCGGCAAGCTGTTCACCGACCGCGTCGTCGCCCTGGGCGGCCCGCGCGCCAGCAAGCCGCGCCTGCTGCGCACCCGCCTGGGCGCCAGCCTGGACGAGCTGACCGCCGGCGAGACCAGCGGTGACGACAACCGCGTGATTTCCGGCTCCGTTTTCGGGGGGCGCACCGCGGCCGGCCCGCTGGCCTACCTGGGCCGCTACCACAACCAGGTGAGCGTGCTGGAAGAGGGTCGCGAGCGTCCCTTCCTGCACTATATGCGCGCGGGCAACAAGCGTTTCTCGATACTGCCGATCTACTTCTCGCGCCTGTTCAAGGACCGCAAGTTCCCCTTCACCACCAGCACCAACGGCTCCGAACGCGCGCTGATGCCAATCGGCACCTACGAGCGCGTGGTACCGCTGGACCTGCTGCCGACCCAGCTGCTGCGCGCACTGATCGTCGGCGACACCGCCACCGCCCAGCAACTGGGTGCGCTGGAACTGGACGAAGAAGATCTCGCGCTGTGCACCTTCGTGTGCCCGGGCAAGTACGAATACGGCCCCATTTTGCGGGACAACCTGACCCGTATTGAGAAGGAGGGTTAAGGATGTTGCGCAAATTCCTCGATTCCATTGAGCCGCACTTCCACAAGGGCGGCAAATACGAAAAGTTCTACGCCCTCTACGAGGCGGTGGACACCGGCCTGTTCCAGCCCGCGGACACCACCAAGACCACTTCCCATGTGCGCGACGGCATCGACCTGAAGCGCATCATGATCAGTGTCTGGGCCTGCGCCATGATCCCGATGTTCTACGGCATGTGGAACGTCGGCTTCCAGGCCAACACCATCATCGAAGGCATGGCCAACCCGGAGCTGGCCGGCTGGCGCCACGCCATCATCGGCGCCCTGTCCGGTTACGATCCCAACAGCCTGTGGGACAACTTCGTTCACGGGGCCATGTACTTCCTGCCCATCTACTTCGTCACCTTCGTGGTCGGCGGTATCTGGGAAGTGCTCTTCGCCGCGGTCCGCGGCCACGAGGTGAACGAGGGCTTCTTCGTCACCTCCATCCTGTTCGCACTGGCCTGTCCCCCGGACCTGCCGCTGTGGATGGTGGCCATGGGCATCAGCTTCGGCGTGGTGATTGGCAAGGAAGTCTTCGGCGGGACCGGCAAGAACTTCCTCAACCCGGCACTGACCGGCCGCGCCTTCCTGTTCTTCGCCTACCCGGCGGCCATGTCCGGCGATGCCGTGTGGACCGCGGTGGATGGCTATACCGGTGCGACCGCGCTGTCCGTCATGGCCAGCGAGGGCATCCAGAACGGCGCCGTGGGCGTGCCCAGCGGCCAGCTGACCTGGATGGATGCCTTCCTCGGCAATATGCACGGCTCCATCGGCGAGACCTCCACCCTGGCGATTCTGATCGCCGGCGCGATACTGCTGTTCATGAAAATCGCCAGCTGGCGCATCGTCGCCGGCACCCTGCTGGGCATGATGGCCACCGCCTTTATGTTCAACATGATCGGCTCCGACACCAACCCCATGTTCAATGTGCCCTGGCACTGGCATCTGGTGGTGGGCGGCTTCGCCTTCGGCTTGATCTTCATGACCACCGACCCGGTATCTGCGGCCATGACCGATACCGGCCGCTGGTGGTACGGCATCCTGATCGGGGTGATGTGTGTATTAATTCGCGTGGTGAACCCGGCCTTCCCGGAAGGCATGATGCTGGCGATTCTGTTCGCCAACCTGTTCGCACCGCTGTTTGACCACTTCGTGGTGCAGTCCCATATCAAACGGAGGTTGGCACGTGGCTAATAAAGATTCCGTAAAAGGCACCTTGTTGGTGGCCCTGGTGATGTGCCTCGTCTGCTCGGTGGTGGTTTCCACCGCAGCAGTGATGCTCAAACCGGCGCAACAGGCCAACGCTGCCCTGGATATGAAGCGCAACGTACTGCTGGCCGGCGGCCTGATCACAGACGCCAAGGCCAGCGCGGCGGAAGTCGAGAAGGCTTTCGAAAGCGTGACCATCAAGTATGTGGACCTGCGCACCGGCAAGTTCACCGATGAGGCCCCGGCCGGCGGCAGCGGTCGCGCCGCGGCCAAGATTGCCGAGGCGAGTGAAAAGCTGCCGCCGGAGCAGGACAAGGCCAAGATCATCCGCCGGGAAAACACCAAGGAGGTGTACCTGGTGGAAAAGAACGGCGAACTGCAGCGCATCATCCTGCCGGTGCGCGGCTACGGCCTCTGGGGCCAGCTGTACGGCTTCCTAGCCCTGGAGAGCGATCTCAAGACGGTCGCCGGCCTCGGCTTCTACGAGCACAAGGAAACCCCCGGACTGGGCGGCGAGGTGGACAACCCCAACTGGAAGGCCCAGTGGGTCGGCAAAGTTGTCTACGACGAGCAGGGCAATGTGGCCATCGACGTGATCAAGGGCAGTGTCGATCCGAACAGCCCGAATGCCGAACACCAGGTGGACGGCCTGTCCGGTGCGACCCTGACCAGTAACGGCGTCGACAATCTGGTCAACTTCTGGCTGGGCAGCGAGGGCTATGGTCCCTTCCTGAAAAACCTCAAAGCAGGGGAGGCGTAAACATGAAAGTCAAAGATACTCTGCTCGAACCGGTATTCAACAACAACCCGATTGCGCTGCAGATCCTCGGAATCTGTTCCGCGCTGGCGGTGACCAGTTCGCTGCAGGTCACCCTGGTCATGTGTATCGCACTGACCAGCGTTGTGGCCTGTTCCAACGTGGCGGTGTCCCTGATCCGCAACCAGATCCCGAACAGCATCCGCATCATCGTGCAGATGACCGTGATCGCATCCCTGGTAATCCTGGTGGACCAGGTGATCAAGGCGGTGGCCTACGACATCTCCAAGCAGCTGTCGGTATTCGTCGGCCTGATCATCACCAACTGTATCGTGATGGGCCGCGCGGAAGCCTTCGCCATGAAGAACCCGCCACTGCCGAGTTTCCTCGACGGTATCGGCAACGGCCTCGGATACAGCGTGATCCTGATCGGCCTGGCCGTGATCCGGGAACTCTTCGGCGCCGGCAAGCTGCTGGGCACTGAAATCCTGCAGACAGTCAGCAACGGCGGCTGGTATGTACCCAACGGCCTGCTGCTGCTGCCGCCCAGCGCCTTCTTCCTGATCGGCCTGTTCATCTGGGCGCTGCGCACCTGGAAACCCAAGCAGGTGGAAGAGGACGAGTTCAAGATCGCGCCCAACTCCAAACCGCTACCGGCGCAACCGCAGGAGGCCTGATCGTGGAACATTTTATTTCGTTGATTATCCGCGCCGTTTTCGTTGAAAACATGGCGCTGGCCTTCTTCCTCGGTATGTGCACCTTCCTCGCCGTATCGAAGAAGATCGAGGCGGCCATCGGCCTGGGTGTGGCGGTGATCGTGGTACTGACCCTGACAGTGCCGGTCAACAACCTGATCTACACCTACCTGCTGAAAGACGGCGCCCTGGCCTGGGCCGGCTACCCGGACGTGGACCTGAGCTTCCTTGGCCTGCTGTCCTACATCGGCGTTATCGCCGCGCTGGTACAGATCCTGGAGATGTTCCTGGATAAATACGTGCCGGCGCTCTACAACGCGCTGGGTGTATTCCTGCCGCTGATCACCGTGAACTGCGCCATCATGGGTGCCTCCCTGTTCATGGTGGAGCGCGAATACAACTTCGGTGAGAGCGTCGCCTACGGCTTCGGCGCCGGCCTCGGCTGGGCCCTGGCCATCACCGCCCTGGCGGGTATTCGCGAGCGCCTGAAGTACAGCGACGTCCCGGACGGCCTGAAGGGCCTGGGCATCACCTTCGTTACCGTCGGCCTGATGTCCCTGGGCTTCATGTCCTTCGGCGGCATCGATATCTAAGCGGGGGAGTAAGATCGTATGAACTTGGAAATTATCCTCGGCGTAGCCATGTTTACCGTCATAGTGCTGGCGCTGGTGGCGGTGATCCTCGTCGCCCGCTCGCGCCTGGTAAACACCGGCAACGTCAACATCCTGGTCAACGGTGAGAAGACCCTCACCGTGCCCGCCGGCGGCAAACTGCTGCAGACCCTGGCGGCCAACAACCTGTTCCTGGCCTCCGCCTGTGGCGGCGGCGGCAGCTGCGCCCAGTGCGTGTGCGTCGTCAAGGCCGGCGGCGGCGACATGCTGCCCACCGAGGCGGCCCACTTCACCCCGCGCGATGCGAAGGAGGGCAAGCGCCTCTCCTGCCAGGTTGCGGTGAAGCAGGACATGGAGATCGAGGTGCCCGAAGAGGTGTTTGGTGTGAAGCAGTGGGAGTGCACTGTGGAGTCCAACCCCAACGTGGCCACCTTCATCAAGGAGTTGACCCTGAAGCTGCCGGAGGGCGAGAACGTCGACTTCCGCGCTGGCGGTTACGTGCAGCTGGAGGCGCCGCCCCACCACGTGAAATTCTCCGATTTCGACATCGAGGAAGAGTACCGCGGCGACTGGGAGCACTTCGGTTTCTTCAACCTGGAGTCCAAGGTAACCGAGCCGGTGGTGCGCGCCTACTCCATGGCCAACTACCCGGAAGAGAAGGGTGTTGTGAAGTTCAACATCCGCATCGCCACCCCGCCGCCGCGCACCGAAGGTGTGCCGCCGGGCCAGATGTCTTCCTATGTGTTCAGCCTCAAGCCGGGCGACAAGATCAAGGTGTACGGCCCCTTCGGTGAGTTCTTCGCCAAGGAAACCGACAACGAGATGGTGTTTATCGGCGGTGGTGCCGGCATGGCGCCGATGCGCTCGCACATCTTCGACCAACTGAAGCGCCTGCACTCCAAACGCAAGATCAGCTTCTGGTACGGCGCCCGCTCCCTGCGCGAGATGTTCTACGAGGACGACTACAACGGCCTGCAGGAAGAGTTCGACAACTTCCAGTGGCACGTGGCCCTGTCCGACCCCCAGCCGGAGGACAACTGGACCGGTTACACTGGCTTTATCCACAACGTGGTCTACGAGAACTACCTCAAGGACCACCCGGCGCCGGAAGACTGCGAGTACTACATGTGCGGACCGCCCATGATGAACGCCGCAGTCATCAATATGCTCAAGGACCTGGGTGTAGAGGATGAGAACATCCTGCTGGACGACTTCGGGGGGTAATTAAATTGCTGGGGCAATTTAATTATAAAAATGCGAAAACAGGGTCTCTTTTTACGGCCCTGTTTTTGCTTTTTATTTCTGTAATTTTTTCCGCCTGCGCGCCGGCGAAAAGGACCTGGCAGTTCTCTGGCCCGACCATGGGCACGACCTACCACATCACCGTGGTGGATGTGCCACCGGATGTGAACAGGGCACAGCTGCAAACCCTTATTGACGGCGCCCTAAGCGCCGTCAACCAGGAGATGTCGACCTATATCGACGACTCCGAGCTGATGCGCTTCAACCGCGGCCCGGTGGGCGAGGCGGTGCCGGTCAGCGCCTACCTGGCCGATGTGGTGGAACTGTCCCTGGATATCCACCGCCGCAGCGGGGGCGCCTTCGAGGTCACCGTCGGCCCGCTGGTGAACCTGTGGGGCTTCGGCCCGCAGCCGGAACCGGAAAATATTCCCAGCGACGCGGCCATCGGGGAACTGCTGCAGCAGGTCGGCTCCGATGCATTGAAGGTCGAGCGCAATCCCGACCGCATCACCCGCAGCCGCCCGGTGCAGATAGACCTGTCGGCCATCGCCAAGGGCCACGGCGTCGACCGGGTGGCGCTGCTGCTGGAAGGGCAGGGCATCCGCAACTACCTGGTGGAGATAGGCGGTGAGCTGCGCACCCTGGGCAAAAACCCCAAGGGGAAGGACTGGCGCATCGGCATAGAGAGCCCTAATCCGTCCGGCCGCGTGGTACAGGAGCCGATTTCGGTGAGCGGCAAGGCCGTCGCCACCAGCGGCGACTACCGCAACTATTATGAGCGCGACGGCGTGCGCTATTCCCACAGCCTGGATCCGCGCACCGGCCGCCCGCTGCGGCACCGCCTGGCCTCGGTCACCGTGATTGCGGACACCTGCGCCGAGGCGGACGGCCTGGCCACGGCGCTGAATGTGCTCGGCGCCGAGGCCGGATTAGAATTGGCAGAGCGGGAGAATCTCGCAATCTTTATGCTGGTGAAAACCGACGCGGGTTTCGAGGAGCGCTACAGCAGTGCCTTTGCGCCCTACCTGGAGAGGACTGAGAAGTGACAGTATTTATTCTTGCTTTCGTTGCCATGCTGCTGATCGTCACCGGCATGGCCCTGGGCGCCATACTGCAGAACAAGCCACTGAAGGGTTCCTGCGGTGGTCTCAATACCCTCGGCCTGAAAGAGGGCTGTGAGATCTGCGGCGGTGACGACAAGGAATGTGAAAAAGAGCAGCAGCGCCAGAAGCTGGCGCGGCAGCAGGCGGACCTGGCCTACGATGCCAGCAAACGCTAAGGACCTCTCCTTCGGGAAAAGCCCTTGTAGGAGCGGCCTTGGCCGCGATCGATCTTGGCGGTTGCTTCTGAATCCGATCGCGGCCAACGGCCGCTCCTACAGGCAAACGAATTAAACCAATAAAACAGAGCTTGCAGATGGCAGAGCAAAAATTCGATCTGGTAGTAATCGGCTCCGGCCCCGCCGGCGAGGCCGCGGCCATGAGTGCGGCCAAGAAGGGCATGCGCGCGGCGGTGATCGAGAAGCGCCCCGCGGTGGGCGGCAACTGCACCCACAAGGGCACCATTCCCTCCAAGGCCCTGCGCCACGCGGTCAAGCAGCTGATGCGCTACAACACCCAGAGTGTCTTCCGCGCGTTGGGTGAACCGCGCCGAATGACCTTTCCGGAAGTGATGCAGACGGTCAACAAGGTCATCTCCTACCAGGTGGAAATGCACACCGCCTTCTACGCCCGCAACCGTGTCGAACTGATCATCGGTGAGGCCAAATTCCGCGACGCCAACAGTGTGGAAGTGCTGCTGCCGGATGGCGCCACCGAAATAGTCAGCGCGGAAAAATTCATTATCGCCACCGGCTCGCGCCCCTATAGACCCGGCGATGTGGATTTCGGCCATCCGCGCGTCTACGACAGCGACACCATCCTGGATATGCAGCACACGCCGCACTCCATCATGATCTACGGCGCCGGCGTGATCGGCTGCGAATACGCGTCCATCTTTGCCGCCTTGGGCGTCAAGGTGGACCTGATCAATACCCGCGGCAGCCTGCTGGAATTCCTCGACGACGAGATTTCCGATGCCCTCAGCTACCACCTTCGGGATATGGGCGTCACAGTGCGCCACCGCGAGGAGTACGCCAAGGTGGTGCCCACCGACAGCGGTGTGATCATGGAGATGCAGTCCGGCAAGCGCATCCACGCGGACGCGCTGCTGTGGTGTAACGGCCGCACCGGCAACACCAGCGGGCTCGGCCTGGACAGTGTCGGCCTGGACGCCAACCACCGCGGCCAGCTGAGTGTCGACGAGCACTATTGCACCGAAGTGGAAAATATCTTCGCGGTGGGTGACGTGATCGGCTGGCCCAGCCTCGCCAGCGCCTCCTACGACCAGGGCCGCGCCGTGGCCGCCGCCATCGCCGGCCGCGGCCACCGGGTGATCGAGGATGCGCCCACCGGCATCTACACGCTGCCGGAGATCTCCTCCGTCGGCAAGACCGAGTCGGAACTGACCGCCGCCAAGGTGCCCTACGAAGTGGGCCGCGCCCTGTTCAAGCATACGGCCCGTGCGCAGATTTCCGGCGAGCGGGTGGGCATGCTGAAAATCCTCTTCCATATCGAGACCCACGAGATTCTCGGCATTCACTGCTTCGGTGCCGAGGCGGCGGAAATCGTGCATATCGGCCAGGCGATCATGAAACAGCCGGCGCCGAACAATGTGATCGATTATTTCGTCAACACCACCTTCAACTACCCGACCATGGCCGAGGCCTACCGCAGCGCGGCCCTGGACGGACTGAACCGGGTGATGCGCCTGTGACCGAGCCCTCCCCGAGCGAATTCCGGGCACTGGTAAAGGGCTTCTTCGAGCAGATCCCCTTCAACCGCCAGATAGGCCTGGAGATGCGCGAGCTGGACCTGGAAAAGCTCACCCTCTCCGCGTCCTTCGAGCTGCGCCCGGAGCTGATCGGCAATATCTGGAAGAACATCCTGCACGGCGGTGTCATCGCCACCGCCCTGGACACCGTCGGCGGCCTCACCGCCATGGTGGCCGCCTACCAGCGCCTGGGGGATATCGACTGGCAGGAGAAGACCGAGCGGCTGTCCAAGCTCGGCACCGTGGACATGCGCGTGGACTACCTGAAACCGGGCAGGGGAGAGCATTTCATCTGCCACGGCTCCATACTGCGCACCGGCAACAAGCTGGTGGTGACGCGGATGGAACTGCGGAACAATGCCGAAGAGCTGATTGCAATCGGTACCGCGACTTATCTCTATTGATGGCGTTTTAAAGCAAGGCTCGCGATCCCGGACATCGGTTTTCCACCTTGGGCGGCGCTCCAAGCAGCGGCGATCAGGCGGGCGGGGTCCCGGCATCTCCGGCAGGAGACTCAGTGAAAGACCAGTATTTCCCCTCTGGTGTTGGCGGCAATCAGCCGCTCGCGATGCCAGGCGGGGGTGGCCAGGAAGGCGCCCAGGCGCTTTATATGCTCCAGGGCTGAGTAGAGTTTGCCCTCGCTGCCGTACAGGCGTTTGCCGTCGAATCTGCCCTCCCGGTCCAGCACGCCGTAGGGGTCGAGCAGGCTCTGGGGATCCCGGTAGCTCCACAGCGGTTCGCCGCTGCGGGCGTCGAGGGCGAACAGTTCGCCTTTCATGTCGCCCATGACCAGGGCATTGCCCGCGAGCAGGCCGGAGGCATAGACCCACACGCCCTGGTCGCGGCGGTAGACCTCTTCGCCGGTGCGCTTGTCCAGCGCCAGCAGCAGGCCTGTGTCCGACGTGCCCAGGTAGAGGCGTTCTTCGTCGAAGGTGGCGGTGGTGATCACCCAAGAGCGCTCGGCGTCATAGCGCCAGAGCCGCTCGCCGTTCTCCAGGTCGATGGCGTAGGCGTGGCCATCGCGGGAGCCCAGGTAGACGCGCTCGCTGTCCACCACCGGGCTGGCCTGGAACCCGAGCCAGATGCTGTGCTGCTGTTCGCTCTCGCCGGCGAAGCGCCAGACTTCCTTGCCGCTCTCTGCGTCGAGGGCATAGAGCCGGCTGTCCCAACTGGATACCAGGACCTTGCCGCCGGCACAGGCGGGAGCGCTGTGCACCAAGCCGCCGGTCTTGAAGGACCACTGCAATTCGCCGCTTTCGGGCTCGAGTGCATAGAGGCGCTGGTCGCTGCTGCCGAAGAAGAGCTTTCCTTCGCAGACGACCGGGGAAGAGAGGTAGAAGTCCCAGGGGTCGGGCACCGGCTGCTGGCCCTGGGGGCCGCGGCGCACGCCGTAGAGCAGGGGAGCGGAGAAGTAGTGCTCACCACCGGTGGCGAAGCGCCAGCGCTCCTCGCCGGTGTTCCTGTCCAGGGCATAGAGATGGCCGTCGCGGCTGAGGGCGTATACCAGTTCTCCGTGCACCGCCGGGGCACCGCTGAAGCCGCCGCGACTGTGGAATATCCAGGCCAACTGGCGATTCTCCAGGTCGACGGCGTAAAGGTTGCCGTTCTCCGCGCCGATATACAGCTGCCCGCCGGCGATTACCGGCGAGGATCGGGTTTCAGAGTGCAGTTCGAAACGCCACTCCAGTTGCAGCCGGCTCAAGTCCTTATCGGTATCGGCGCGGCCGCTGTGGGTGGGGTCGCCCATAAAGACGGGCCAGTCGGTGGCAGCCGCGGGGCCGGCGGCGAGGGCGAGCAGCAGGGTGAGACAGAGTCTGAACATATCGGGTTCCTAAGGTTATGGAACCCCCAGTTTCGCGGAAGCCGGCGGCGGCCGTCCTGAAGGGCCGCTGAAGAATCCTTAAGAAGGCTTAAGGAGCCCGTAGGGTGCGCCGATTCCTTCACTCCCAGCCCGTGCGTTGAAGCAGGGCGGCGAAGCGTGGGTTCCCGTGCAGCGGGGCGAACTTGGGGTCCACCGCCAGCCACAGCAGGGGAGATTGGCGTGCGGCATGGGCCTGTTCCAGGAACGCCATGGCCGCGTCGGTATCCCCAGCGCCGAGGGCGTAGCGCGCCCAGGACAGGGGCGGCCGGTACTGGCCGAGGTCGGCCTCCTCCCTGCTCGCCAGCAGCCAGGCGTCCACCGCCGCCAAGCCGCCGCGGTGGAAAGCCTGCTCCGCCTGCTGCAGGTCACCATCCGCCATTTCCGCATCGCGCATCAACCAGAGCAGGTGTGCGAAGGCGGTCTCCTCCTCGCCGAGGGTGGCGTAGAGCTTGTAGGCGGAACTGTGGTAGTCGCGCCGCTCGGGCTCGGTACTGGCGATGCGGGCCAGTTCCTCTTTCGCCTCGTCGTAGCGGCCCTGCATATAGAGTATCCAGGCCACGCTCGGCACCGGGTAGCTGAGGGGCTCCAGGCGGCGCATTTCCTCGATCTGTGCGCGGGCCTCGGCGAAGCGGCCGCGGGCCAGCAGCCATTGGGCGAACTGGAAATGGGCCCGGCCCCGCTGCGGTGCCAGCGCCAGGCTGCGGCGGTAGTGCCGCTCCACTTCCCGCGGGTTGCGCCCCTGCCAGAACAGCAGGTCTGCCATCAGCAGGTGGGCCCGCCAATCGGTCCCGTCCAGCGCCAGGGCGCGGGCGAGCAGGCCGTGCAGCTCGTCGAAGTGCACCGCCGCGGTAACCTGTTCGCCCAGCAGCCGCATCTTGATTTCCGCCAGCAGGGTGTAGGCGGCGGCCTCCCCCGGCGCCTGCTCGAGGTGTTCGCGCAGCGGGTTTATGGCACCGCGCCAGGCATCGCCGTCGCTTCCCCGGAGCGCCGCGCGCGCCTGTTGCAGGGCGGCGGCCGGCTCCGGGGCCGGCTCGTCCCCGGGGGCGGCCGCGAGCCAGATCGACACGCCCGCCAACATCAGGGCGGAAATCGCCGCGGGCAGCTGCCATCGACGGATGTGCGATGGCCGCGCTTCCAGGGGTTGGCAGGGCGCGATCAGCTGGTAGCCGGTTCCCGGCAGGGTCTTGATATAGGTGGGGCGCCGGGGGGTGTCATCCAGGGCTTTGCGCAACTGGCTGATCGCCACCGTCAGGCTGTCCTCGTTGACCACCTTGCCCGGCCACAGGGTCTCGAGCAGTTCGCCCTTGCCCAGCGGCTGTCCGGGGTGCCGGGCCATATACGCGAGGAGGCTGCTGAGGCGCGGTTCCAACAACTGCTCGCGGCTGCCCTGCCGAAGGAGATTGCTGTGGGGTTCGAACAGCCACCGGCCCAGTTGGAGGGCGGCCTTGGAGGTTGGGGGAGACTCGGACACGGCTGATTATTGGACGGTTGTTACTGTTATTGGGGACGTTTCAATTCCGGCGGGTTGCGCCACAGTACACTATCCCGCTTGAAGTGCATACGCTGGAGAGGGCAGCCTTGTATCCTGTCCGGACTCATTCCCTGTGCAGCTTTGCCCCCACCTGCAGCATCTCCCGCCGCGCCTTGTCGCCGCCTTCCTCGGTTACCGGCCGCGTGCCGTCGGCGATGAGCCGGCACTCGAAGCCCAGTCGCAGGGCGTCGAGTACGGTGGCGCGGACGCAGACGTCTTCCGCGAGGCCACCGACCCACAGGCGCCGGATGCCGTCGTTGCGAAGCTGCTGCGCCAGGCCGGTTTCGTCGAAAGCGGAATTCTGGTCCCGGTCGAAGCGTACGCCCTTTGTGATCTTTGTCGTGGATGCCGGTAGCCTCAGGTCCGGGTGGAACTCGGCGCCCTGGGTATCCTGCAGGCAGTGAACCGGCCAGGGGCCGCCCTTTTCCCGGAAGCTGACGTGGCCGACGGGGTGCCAGTCCCGGGAGGCGTAGATCGGGACGCCCCTGGCAACGGCGGCGTCGATCCAGCGGTTGAGCTGGGGAACTATCTCGTCGCCACCCTCGATCGCCAGGGCGCCGCCGGGGCAGAAATCGTTCTGGACGTCCACCAGCAGCAGGCCGTCGCCGGGCTGCAGCTGTTTTTCGATGTCATTCATGGGGTGTCTCCCGGTAAGTGTTCAACGGGCAACCTTGCGCCGGACCCGCGCCTTGAGCTTCTCCAGGCGCGGGCTGAGCGCCACCGGATAGGGTGGCTCGGCGGGAGCGTTTGCCCGCACCCGGGCCGGCAGCCGCGCCAACTGTGCGCGGGTGTAATCCCGCGTTTGCTCCAGCGGTTCGGGTGCGGAGACCCGCTTGCCCGCGCGCATCACCGGCTTTAGCAGTGGGCGCCCGGGAAGTGTTTCATCGGCGCAGGCGATGACGTCGCGCAGGTCGCGATCGCCATCCGCCAGTCGGAAAACCTGTTTGCGCCCCGGCAGAATGGGCTTCCCGGGCGAGAGTTTCAGACGCCCTTCGCCCGCATACTCGCAGAGCTTATAGGCGATATCCAGGTCCGGGGCGTCGCGGGAGACGCCCATGTGCGTGCCCACCCCGAAACCGTCGATGGGTGCTCCCGACGACAGCAGGTCGGCGATGACATCCTCGTCGAGCCCGCCGCTGGCGATGACCTCCACCTGTGACAAGCCGGCGCCATCGAGCAGCTGGCGCGCTTCCCGGGCCAGTTGCGCGAGATCCCCCGAGTCCAGCCGCACCCCTCGCACCCGGAATTCGCCGCCGAGCGCCCGCGCCAGTTCGATGACCTCGCGCACCCCGTCCGCGGTATCGTAGGTATCCACCAGCAGCACCGTTTGCGGATAGCGCGCGGCAAAGGCGCGGAAGGCCGCCGCCTCGCTGTCGTGGGCCTGGACATAGCTGTGTGCCATGGTGCCGGCGACCGGGATACCGTAGCGCTTTCCGGCCAGCAGGTTGGACGTGGCGGAGACACCGGCGATGTACTGGGCGCGGGCGCCCTGGACTGCGGCGTCGAGGCCGTGCATGCGCCGCGCACCGAAGTCGATCACCGGCCGGCCCTGCGCCGCGGCGACCACCCGCGCCGCCTTGGAGGCGAGCAGGGTCTGTAGGTGCACCTGGTTCATGACCAGTGTCTCCAGCAGCTGCGCCTCCGGCAGCGGCGCCACGACCTCGAGGATGGGTTCGTTGGCGAACACCGGCGTGCCCTCGGGCACGGCGTACAGGTCCCCGCTGAAGCGGAAGCCCTGGAGCCAGGACAAAAACCGCTCGCTGAAGGTGCCGAGGGAGTCGAGATAGGCGAGGTCGCCGTCGTCGAAGCGCAGGCGCTCCAGGTAGTCGACGATGGTGTCGATGCCGCAGGCGACCAGGTAGTTGCGCCTGGCCGGCAGGCGGCGCACGGCCAGGCTGAAGACGGCGCGCTCCGTCAGGCCCTCGTCCAGGTAGGCCTGGAGCATGGTCAACTCGTACAGATCCGTGAACAGGGCGGGCACTGTCCCGGCCCCGCCGTCGTCGCCCGCATGGCGCTGCTGTTGTTCGTCGCTCATAGCTCCGGACATCCGCTGTCTCAGCCGCTGTTCCGCCAGGCACCGACCGGACGCGGCAATGGCATTGGGTGGTGGCCATTCAATCTTGGCCCCGATTGAAGTATCTCGTGGCAGGGTTGGGTGGATTTATCGGCCAGAAATGGTGGGTCGGAAAGGGCGCAGCCCGGTAATTGCGCGCAGGGGAGAAAAGCTTCCCGGGCAAGGCTCCGGCGGAAAAGCGGCCACCTGTGCCCGGGATTGGTGGTTCAGTTGGTTGGAATTGCCGTGGCGTCAATCCGCGGCGGGTGCCATGGACATCTGCTGCTTGATCTCCTCGCAGGTCGCCTGCTGTTCCGCCTCGGACATGGTTTTCCATCTCTCGGCCGTTTCACTCTCGCTGCTGGCGAAGGCCTTTTCGAAACCGCTGATGTCCATGCCGGATTCTTTCAACTGCTCCCTCTGCTGTTGTTTCATTTTCGCCAGCTGTTCCTCGGAGTAGTCTCCGCAGGCCCTGGCGAGGGTGTGCATGGAGCCGCTGAATTTGCCCAACTGGTTCGCCATATCCTGCATGGCGAACTGGCCCGGATCGGTCTGTGCGACGGCCGGTTGGCCCAGGGCGACGGCTGCGATGGCGAAACCCAGTGCCCGGCAGATGGAAGTTTGCGGTTTAAACATTGGTTTTTATCCTTCCTTGGTGATGAATTCGATCAGGTGGTCAGCCGCGGTGCTTCTTTACCGTGTGCAGCGCCACGTCCCACTCGAAGTAGACATAGAAATCGGCGTACTCCCAGCGGGTGATGGCAGGTTCGCCCACCGGGCCCTGGATGCCGATGGGATCGCCGAGGCGCGCGGTGACCTGGTCTTTCTTCAGGCCGCGCACCTGCTCGACAGTGGCATCGCCGCCCTGGGCGCCGACCGGCACTTCGAGGGTTTCCGCCTGTGCGCCGAGGGCCAGGAGCAGGGTGGCTGCACCGGCCAGGCAGGGGATACGGCTGCGGAGTCTGCTGAACATTTGTCCTTCTCCGGGAGTGGTTATTCTGGGTTGTTGCCAATTAAAGCAGATATTCTGCCTAAACACTTGGATTTCTTCACGTTTTTCGCGCTCCGCCGAATCCCCCGGCGCTGTATCCGGACTATCCTTTAGGTCAAACTTTGACCTGCGAGTGGCACGGATGCGACTGGGACACTTCTTTTCCACTGCCGGATTGCTGATTGGCACCGTCTTCTTTGCGCTGTCGCTGACGCCCTCCCTGATTCCGCGCACCGACATTGTTCAGGGCAGCATTTCCGGGCTGTCATTTGCGGCCGGCTACGGCGTGGGTGCGCTGCTGACCTGGCTCTGGTCCTTCCTCTGCCTGCCGCTGCCGGGTGAGAAAGCCCGCCGCTGGCTGCAGTGGATTGCCGCCGCCCTCTGCGCGCTGCTGGCGCTGGCGTTTCTGTTCCAGGCGAGCGAGTGGCAGAACTCGGTCCGTTCCGTGATGGGGCTGGAAACCGTCTCCGGGGTGCGGCCTTTTACTGTGGGACTGGTGGCGCTGGCACTCTTCCTGCTGGTACTGCTGATCGCCAAGCTGTTCCGGCGCACCTATTTCTTCCTGTCGCGCAAGCTGGAAAAGGTGATACCGCGGCGCGTGTCGCTGTTACTTGGGCTGGTGGCGGCCTTCGCGCTCTTCTGGGCCATCGTCAACGATGTACTCATCAACGCGGCCCTGCATACGGTGGATTCCATCTATCGGGAACTGGACGAGCGTATCCAGCCGGACATGCCCGCGCCCAGCGACCCGGCGAAGCCCGGCGGCGCCGATTCCCTGCTGAGCTGGCAGGATATGGGCCACCAGGGGCGCCGCTACCTGGCACTGGGCCCCACCGCGGCCGATATCGGCGAGGTGACCGGCGAGGCCAAGGACCCGATCCGCGTCTATGTGGGACTGAATGCGGCGGAGACGCCGGGCGAGCGCGCCAGGCTCGCGCTCGAGGAACTGAAGCGGGTGGGGGGCTTCGATCGCTCGGTGCTGATACTGATCACGCCCACCGGCACCGGCTGGGTGGATCCGGGCGGCATCAACTCGGTGGAGTTCCTGCACCGCGGGGATATCGCCAGCGTGGCCGCGCAGTATTCCTACCTGCCGAGCCCGATAGCCCTGATGACCGAGGATGCCTACGGCCGGGAATCGGCGGAGGCGCTGTTCGAGGCCGTCTACGGCCACTGGCGCCAACTGCCAAAGGAATCGCGGCCGCGGCTGTACCTGTTCGGCCTGAGCCTGGGGGCGCTCAACTCCGACCGCTCCTTCGACTTCTACGACATCATCGACGACCCCTTCGACGGCGCCCTCTGGACCGGGCCGCCGTTTCGCAGCAACACCTGGCGGGAGGTCACGGCGGAGCGCGATCCCGGCTCGCCGGCCTGGCTGCCGGTGTTCCGCGATGGCGCCGTGGTGCGCTTCGGCAATCATTTCGGTGGCTACGACCAGGGCTCGGCCCCCTGGGGTTCCTTTCGCCTCGCCTACCTGCAGCACGGCAGCGACCCGATCGTCTTCTTCGAGCCCGAGGCCCTGTACCGGGAACCCGCCTGGATGAAGGCGCCGCGGGCGCGGGATGTCTCGCCGGATCTGCAGTGGTACCCGATAGTGACCATGTTCCAGTTGGCGGCGGATATGCACGCGGGCGTCGCGCCCATGGGCTTCGGGCACAGCTACGCGCCGGCGGATTATGTGCGCGCCTGGCTGGCGCTGACGGAGCCGCAGGGGTGGACGGAACAGGATCTGCAGCGGCTGCGGGACAGGCTCTCCAAGTTCAACAAGCGCTAAATGTGTGTAAACACTTGGATTTCCCAACGCTTTTCCGCTTAAATCACCCCCATGATCAAGCCAGTACCCCTCTTTATCGGCCTGCGCTACGTGGCCGCCCGCCGCCGACAGCAGTTCATCTCCTTTATCAACGGCTTCTCCCTGCTGGGCATGGCGCTGGGCGTCATGGCGCTGATCGTCGTGACTTCGGTGATGAACGGCTTCGACCGGGAGCTGAAGACCCGCATCCTCAGCGTGGTGCCCCACGGCTTCGTCGAGAAGGAAGGCGGGCTGGAGGACTGGCGCACTGCCGCGCAGCAACTGGAGCAGCAGCCCCATGTGGAGGCCGCCAGCCCCTTCGTGCGCGGCTTTGCCCTGCTGGGCGCCGGCGGCGGCAGCCACGGTGTCGAGTTCCAGGGCGTGGACCCCCGCGCGCTGCGCAACGTGTCCGAGGTTGGCGAACATATGATCATGGGCAGCCTGGATGCGCTGCAATCCCGCAGCTACAACATAGTCCTCGGCCGCATCCTGGCCCGCCAGCTGAACGTGATTCCCGGCGACAGCGTGGTGCTGACCCTGCCGGAAGTGGTGGTGACCCCCGCCGGTATCTTCCCGCGCACCAAGCGCTTTACCGTGGCCGGAGTCTTTTCCGTCGGCGCCCAGGTGGACCAGAGCACGGCGCTGATGCATATCGATGACGCCGCGCGGCTGCTGCGCATACGCGGAAAGGTCCAGGGGCTGCAACTGCGCTTCGACGATATGGACAATGCCCTGGGGCGCGTATCCGGCTATGCCGAGGGCCTGGGCGAAGGGTTCAAGGGCGAGGACTGGAGCCTGTCCCAGGGCAGCCTGTTCCAGGCGGTGAAGATGGAAAAGACCGTGGTCACCCTGATGCTGATGATCATCGTCGCCGTGGCCGCGTTCAATATCGTCTCCGCGTTGGTGCTGATGGTCGCCGACAAGCGCTCGGATATCGCCGTGCTGCGCACCCTGGGGCTGACGTCGCGGCAGATAATGTCGGTGTTCGTGGTGCAGGGCAGTGCCATCGGCATTGTCGGCGCCTTTGCCGGCGCGCTGCTGGGCATACTGATCGCGTTGAACCTGACCGAGATGGTCAGCTGGGTGGAAAACCTGCTGGGGGCGAAGATATTCGATCCGCGGGTATTTTTCGTCAGCTTCCTGCCGTCGGAATTCCGCAGCGCCGATGCGGTCCTGGTGCTGACCGCCGCAGTTTTGATGAGTCTGCTGGCAACCCTGTTCCCCGCCTGGCGCGCGGCGCAGATAGAGCCGGCGGAAGCCCTGCGTTACGAGTGATTTGATGGTAGGGTGCGCCGCGCGCACCAAATTGCTCGCCGGTTGGCCTCTGTGAGGTGGTGCGCACAGCGCACCCTACGGCTACGAACGAAGGTATGTATTGACTGTAGGAGCCTGCCTGCAGGCGAAAGGCTACGGAGTTCCGCCCTTTTTACGAGGCACATCCCTGTGCCTCGCGCTTCGGGCAGCTTCGCTGTGCCAAATTGCTCCAGGCAATTTGGTCGCCTGCAGGCAGGCTCCTACAAGGATGAATAAACAGGCTAATTAAATTGATGAACAGCCAAGTGGAAATCAATACTGAGCAGGTCGCGCCTGCGCAATCCGGCACCGGCGCAGTACTCGCCTGCCGCCAGTTGCGCAAGCGCTACCGCCAGGGCACGAAAGAGCTGGAAGTGCTGCGCGGCGTGGAGCTGGAAGTGCAGCGCGGCGAGAAACTGGCGATCGTCGGCGCCTCCGGCTCCGGCAAGTCGACACTGCTGAACCTGCTCGGCGGCCTGGATACCCCCAGCGCCGGCGAGGTCTGGGTGGCGGGGCAGAACCTGGCCACTCTGGACGCGAATGAGCGCGGCTGGCTGCGCAACAGCAGCCTGGGCTTCGTCTACCAGTTCCACCACCTGCTGGGGGAATTCTCGGCGCTGGAAAACGTCGCCATGCCGCTGCTGATCGGCAAGCACCCGGTCGGCGATGCGCGGAAGGAGGCCACGGAAATGCTGCAGGCGGTGGGCCTCGGCGAGCGATTGAGCCACAAGCCGTCGCAGCTGTCCGGCGGCGAGCGCCAGCGGGTGGCCATCGCCCGCGCGCTGGTGACCCGGCCCGCCTGCGTGCTGATGGACGAACCCACCGGCAACCTGGATCGCGCAACCGCGAAAGAGATCCACAAACTGATGGACAGGCTCAACGAGGAGATGGGTATCAGCTTCGTGATCGTCACCCACGACCCGGACCTGGCCGCGGCCCTGGACCGCACCCTGCACCTGATCGATGGCAAACTCGAAAGCGGCTGGCACCAGGGTGACCATGTTTAGGCCGCTGCCCGCCTTTATCGGCCTGCGCTACGCCGGCGCCCAGCGCCGCAGTGAGGATTCCGGCGGACTGGTCTCGTTTATCTCCGGGCTGTCGATGATCGGCCTGATTCTCGGCGTAGCGCTGATGATCGTCGTGATGTCGGTGATGAACGGCTTCGACCGCGAGCTCCGCGAGCGCATCCTCGGCATCATGCCCCACGCCACCATCTACAACGCCAGCCCGGATATCGACTGGCCGGCGCTGCGCGACCAGCTGGCGGCCGATCCAGAAGTGACGGCCGCGGCGGAGGTGTGGCAGGTCAATGCGCTGGCGCGCAAGGGCAGGGAGGTCACGCCGCTGCTGGTGCAGGGCATCAACCCGGAGACGATTGTCCAGGTCTCCAATATCGGCCGCTTCCTCGATCCGCAGGGCTTTGCCGCTCTCGGTGACCCGGCTGAGCCGGGCGTGATTCTCGGCAAGGGGATCGCGGAGAAACTCGGCGTCGAGGAGGGCGAGCACCTGTCCCTGATAGTGCCCAACAGCGAGAGCGCCGACGGCGGCCGCCGCGCGGCGCGCCTGGCGGGCTTTAAAGTCGCCGACATCTTCCACTCCGGCACGGCCCTGGATCACTCCCTGGCCCTGGTCTCCTGGCCCCAGGCCCAGTCCCTGGCCGGCGGCAGCGGCGGCGCCGGCGTGCAGCTGCGCCTGGAGGAAATGCTCGAGGCCAACTGGATCATGCGCCGCCTGCTGCGGGAACTGCCGGCACAGGATTTCTACGGCAGCGACTGGAGCAGCACCCACGGCAATCTCTACCAGGCGATCCAGATGTCCCGCAACCTGGTGGGCCTGCTGGTACTGCTGATCATCGCCATCGCCGCCTTCAATGTGGTGTCCACCCTGGTGATGGTGGTGATCGACAAGCACGGCGATATCGCGATTCTTCGCACCATGGGCGCCAGCACCCGCGAGATACTGCTGACGTTTGTCAGCCAGGGGGCGCTGGTGGGCCTGGTCGGCGCCGTGGTCGGCGGACTGCTGGGCATACTCGGATCCCTGACGGTGACCGACCTGGTGGCGGGGCTGGAATCCCTGTTCGGGGTGCAGTTCCTGAAGTCCGACGTCTATCCGGTGGACTATCTGCCGTCCGAACTGCAGTGGGGTGACGTGGCGCTGGTGGTGGGGGCGGGCTTCCTGCTCAGCCTGCTGGCGACCCTGTATCCGGCCCTACAGGCCAGCCGCGTGCAGCCGGCGGCTGCGCTGCGGCATGAATAAAGGGGTCCGGCGTGAAGACGACGAGGTAGCCATGAAAGTCCAATACTTCGGAGACACCGACACCCTGTATATCGAGTTTCGCGATAGCGGCATCGTTGAATCCAGGGATCTGGACGAAAATACCATTATGGATATCGACGAGAAGGGTAACATCTGCGCTCTCACCTTCGAGCACGCAAGTCAGCGCACGGATGTAGGCCATTTGACCGTCGAGGGTATCGCCGCCTGATCCCGGCCTACTGGAAATTGACTCCGGATCTCCTCGCCAGCCGCAGCTTCCACCGCTTCACCACATGCCACCGCCACAGCGCCTGCATCGCAAAGTAGGACACCGTGGCGAAGAAGATGCCGGCGAGCAGCGAGCCAAAAAACAGCGGCAGCCAGATTTTCCCCACCTCTTCCGTCAACCACTCCCACGACAGCTCAATCCTGAAATCCACCGGCGGCGTGCCCAGTATCCAGGCGCCCAGTTTGTAGGTGCTGTAGAAGATCACCGGCATGGTCACCGGGTTGGTGATCCACACCAGGATCATCGACAGCGGCAGGTTGCAGCGGAACCAGAGCGCCAGCAGGGCGGCGATGATCATCTGTCCGGGCAGGGGCAGGAAGCTGGTGAAGACGCCCACGGCAAAGGCCACGGATACCGAGTGGCGGTTCAGGTGGAAGAGGTTGGGGTCGTGCAGAAGAGTACCGAAGAAGCGCAGGCCGCTATTGGAGCGGACCTGTTCGGGTGTTGGCAGCCATCGCCTGATAATACTCTTCGGCATAACTCGATTGATCCGGGTGCTGGCAGCCTTAACGATACTGAACTGTCGCCAATGGAAAAGTGTCGACCAGGGTGACACGCCCGCGCTGCCCACCTGTAATCATAGGATGCCGGGGGCAGGCCGGGGCACGGGCATGCCGGCGTGGACGTACCGGCGCGGGCGCTATTATGCCCACTTAGTTGTTACAAGACTACCGCCCCACAAAAAGTCAGCCCTCTCACCAGATTGTCAACAATCCATCCACCCTTAGTCGCGGTTGACGGGAGGTTTTTCCTGGTCTATGGTCTTCTCCACTTGAGATTGTCGACAATCTTGATCCATCCCGGGAGAGCCCAAAATTGGAAGGCGGACAGCTGCAGGCAATAGAGACCAACCAGAGCCTGGCCGAGCGGCTGTTCGTGACCCTGCGCGGTGAAATCGTCGAGGGACAGATCGCCGCCGGCAGCAAGATCAGCGAGCCGGAGCTGGCGCGGCGCTTCAACGCCAGCCGCGGCAGCCTGCGCGAGGCATTGATGCGCCTCGAATCCCTGGGCCTGCTGGAGCGCCGGGTGCACGTGGGCGCGCGGGTGGTGGACCTGACCGAGCGCGGCCTGCTGGACCTCTATGAAGTGCGCGAGGCCCTGGAGGGCATGGCCTGCCGCCTGGCCGCCGAGCACCGCAGCGACGAGGACCTGGCCGAACTGCGCCAGATGCTGGCCCGCCACGAGCAGCAGGAAGAGCTGCAGGCGGGCAAGGCCTATTTCCAGCCGGAGGGGGACTTCGACTTCCACTTCCGCATAGTGCAGGCCTCCAAGAACGACCTGCTGATCGACACCCTCTGCAACCGCCTCTACTACCGGGTGCGCATGTACCGCTACCAGCTGGGCATGGCCAGCCCGCGGGCCAGGCGCGCCTTCCGCGAGCACAGCCATATCATTGAGGCCATCGAAGCGGGGGATGGCGAGCTGGCCGAGCTGCTGATGCGCCGGCATATCCGCGCGTCGCGACACAACATTGAAAAGAAACTGACCAGTTAATCGGAGCTAGTTATGAGCCAGAAGCCTTCCGCCGGCGCGCGTTTCCGCCGTGCCCTGCAAGAAAACCAACCACTGCAGGTAGTGGGCACCATCAACGCCTACACCGCCATCATGGCGGAGCGCATCGGCCACAAGGCCATCTACCTGTCCGGCGCCGGCGTCGCCAACGCCTCCTACGGCCTGCCGGACTTAGGGCTAACCAGCCTCGACAATGTGCTCGAAGACGTGCGCCGTATCACCGCTGCCTCCGAACTGCCGCTGCTGGTGGATATCGACACCGGCTGGGGCGGCGCCTTCAATATTGCCCGCACCATCAAGGAAATGATCCGCGCCGGCGCCGCCGCCGTGCATATCGAGGACCAGGTGGCGCAGAAGCGCTGCGGCCACCGCCCGAACAAGGAAATCGTCTCCAAAGAGGAAATGGTCGACCGCATCAAGGCCGCCGTTGACGCCCGCACCGACGACGACTTCTTCATCATGGCGCGCACCGATTCCTTCGCCCAGGAGGGCCTGGAAGCCGCCATCGACCGCGCCCGCGCCTGCATCGAGGCCGGCGCCGACGGCATCTTCGCCGAGGCGGTCACCGAGCTGGAACACTACCGCGCCTTCAAGGACGCGCTCAACGTGCCCATCCTCGCCAACATCACCGAGTTCGGCAAAACCAGGCTCTACAACGCCAAAGAGCTGGGCGAATCCGGCGCCGACATGGTCCTCTACCCGCTGTCCGCCTTCCGCGCCATGAACAAGGCCGCCGAGAACGTCTATACCAGTATTCTGCAAAACGGCGACCAGCAGGCAGTGGTCGACACCATGCAGACCCGCGAGGAACTGTACGACTACCTGAACTACCACGAGTTCGAGCAGAAGCTGGACGAACTCTTCAAGAAATAATTGGCGACTACTTGTAGGAGCCTGCTTGCAGGCGAAGCGGGAGTACGAAAAGACTCCTGAGTTATTCGCCCGCAAGCAGGCTCCTACAGCGCAAAGAACAAACTCAAGAGAAAGGGGAAATAAAGATGGCAGAGAAAAAACTGGGAGGCGCCGGCCTGCGCGGCCAGGTCGCCGGTAAAACCGCACTGTCCACCGTGGGCGTATCCGGCTCCGGCCTGACCTACCGCGGCTACGACGTCAAGGACCTGGCGGAACACTGCGAGTTCGAAGAAGTCGCCTACCTGATCTTCTACGGCGAACTCCCCACCAAGGCGCAACTGGCCGACTACAAAGGCGTACTGAAAGGCATGCGCGGCCTGCCGCAGGCGCTGAAGGAAGTGCTGGAGCGCATCCCTGCCGACGCCCACCCGATGGACGTCATGCGCACCGGCTGCTCTATGCTCGGCAACCTGGAGGGCGAGGAATCCTTCGACCAACAGCAGGAAAAAGCCAACCGCCTGCTGGCCGCCTTCCCGTCCATCATCTGCTACTGGTACCGCTTCACGCACGACGGCGTGCGCATCGAGACCGAAACCGACGACGACTCCATCGGCGGCCACTTCCTGCACATGCTGCGCGACGAGAAGCCGAACGCGCTGCACGAGCAGGTGATGAACGTGTCCCTGATTCTGTACGCCGAGCACGAGTTCAACGCCTCCACCTTCACCGCGCGCGTCTGTGCCTCCACCCTGTCCGACCTGTTCAGCTGCATCACCGGCGCCATCGGCTCCCTGCGCGGCCCGCTGCACGGCGGCGCCAACGAGGCGGCGATGGAACTGATCGAGAAATTCTCCAGCCCGGACGAAGCCGAGAAAGAACTGCTGGGCATGCTGGAGCGCAAGGAAAAGATCATGGGCTTCGGCCACGCGGTCTACACCGAATCCGACCCGCGCAACGCCATCATCAAGCAGTGGTCCGAAAAACTGGCCGCCGACGTGGGCGACACAGTGCTCTACCCGGTCTCCGTGCGCTGCGAGGAAGTGATGTGGCGCGAGAAGAAGCTGTTCTGCAACGCCGACTTCTTCCACGCATCCGCCTACCACTTTATGGGCATCCCGACCAAGCTGTTCACGCCGATCTTCGTGATGAGCCGCGTAACCGGCTGGGCCGCCCACGTATTCGAGCAGCGCGCCGACAACCGCATTATCCGCCCGAGCGCGGAATACACCGGTCCGGAACTGCGGAAGGTTGTGCCGATTGCCGAACGCGGCTAACCCCCTGGGAACGCCGAGCTGTTTACCTTGGAACGCTGAAGGCTCCAGCTCGGCACTCGGGCCGCAGGCCCGCCATCCATGTAGGAGCGGCCCATGGCCGCGATCGATATCTGCGGTTGCGATAGAGTCCGATCGCGGCCATGGGCGGGTGGCCGCCCCGCCGCTCCTACCGTTTCGTGCCGGAAATCGAGCGAAGATACGATTAGACAGATTTACCCAATGATGAACACCAAATACCGCAAAAATCTCCCCGGCACGGACCTCGACTACTTCGACACCCGCGCCGCCGTTGACGCCATCCAGCCCGGCGCCTACGCCAGGCTGCCCTACACCTCGCGCATCCTGGCGGAAAACCTGGTGCGCCGCTGCGATCCGGAACAGCTCACCGACGCACTGAAACAGATCATCGAACGCAAACGCGACCTGGATTTCCCCTGGTACCCGGCCAGGGTCGTCTGCCACGATATCCTCGGCCAGACCGCCCTGGTGGACCTCGCCGGCCTGCGCGATGCGATTGCAGAGAAGGGCGGCGACCCGTCCAAGGTCAACCCGGTGGTGCCCACCCAGCTGATCGTCGACCACTCCCTGGCAGTCGAACACCCCGGCTTCGAAAAAGACGCCTTCGAAAAAAACCGCGCAGTGGAAGAGCGCCGCAACGAAGACCGCTTCCACTTTATCAACTGGACCAAGACCGCGTTTGAAAACGTCGACGTCATCCCGCCCGGCAACGGCATCATGCACCAGATCAACCTGGAGAAGATGTCCCCGGTGGTGCAGGTGCGCCCAGATGAAAATGGAAAGCGCGTGGCCTTCCCGGACACCTGCGTCGGCACCGACAGCCACACCCCGATGGTGGACGCCCTGGGCGTCATTTCAGTAGGCGTCGGCGGCCTGGAAGCCGAGAGCGTGATGCTCGGCCGCGCCTCCTATATGCGCCTGCCCGATATCGTCGGCGTCGAGCTGACCGGCAAATTGAGCCCCGGCATTACCGGCACCGACTTGGTTCTGGCCCTGACCGAATTCCTGCGCCGCGAGCGCGTGGTCGGCGCCTACCTGGAATTCTTCGGCGAGGGCGCGTCCAACCTGAGCCTGGGCGACCGCGCCACCATCGCCAACATGACGCCGGAGTACGGCGCCACCGCCGGCATGTTCGCCATAGACCCGCAGACCATCGACTACCTGAAGCTGACCGGCCGCGACGACGAGCAGGTGGCGCTGGTAGAAAAATTCGCGAAGGAAACCGGCCTCTGGGCGGACACCCTCAAAGACGCCGACTACGAGCGGGTACTGAAATTCGATCTCTCTTCCGTCGGCCGCAACCTGGCCGGCCCGTCCAACCCGCACGCGCTGCTGCCGGTATCCGAGCTGGCCAACCGAGGCATCGCCAAAGAATGGGAAGAAAAAGAGGGATTAATGCCCGATGGTGCCGTGATCATCGCCGCCATCACCAGCTGCACCAACACCAGCAACCCGCGCAACATGATTGCCGCCGGCCTGATCGCCCGCAACGCCAACAAGCTGGGCCTGACCCGCAAGCCTTGGGTGAAAACCTCCCTGGCACCGGGCTCCAAGACCGTAAAAATGTACCTGGAAGAGGCCGACCTGCTGCCGGACCTGCAGCAGCTGGGCTTCGACGTGGTCGCCTTTGCCTGCACCACCTGTAACGGCATGAGCGGCGCCCTGGACCCGAAGATCCAACAGGAAGTGATCGACCGCGATCTGTACGCGACAGCGGTACTGTCCGGCAACCGCAACTTCGACGGCCGCATCCACCCCTACGCCAAGCAGGCCTTCCTGGCCTCGCCGCCCCTGGTAGTCGCCTACGCCATCGCCGGCACCATGCGTTTCGATATCGAGAAGGACGCACTGGGCCACGATAAAGACGGCAAGCCGATCACGCTGAAGGATATCTGGCCGAGCGACGAAGAAATCGATGCGATCGTGAAGCAGAGCGTAAAGCCGCAGCAGTTCCGCGACGTCTATATCCCGATGTTCGACCTGGAGAAGGGCGAGAGCGAGAAGGGCAAGCCCCTGTACGACTGGCGCCCGATGAGCACCTATATCCGCCGCCCGCCCTACTGGGAAGGCGCGTTGGCGGGCGAGCGCGCCCTGAAAGGCATGCGCCCGCTGGCGGTGCTCGGTGACAACATCACCACCGACCACCTGTCGCCGTCCAACGCCATCCTGGCCAGCAGTGCCGCCGGCGAATACCTGGCGAAAATGGGCCTGCCGGAGGAGGACTTCAACTCTTACGCGACGCATCGCGGCGACCACCTGACCGCCCAGCGCGCCACCTTCGCCAACCCGAAACTGCTGAACGAAATGGTGCGCGACGAGAACGGCGAGGTGAAGCAGGGCTCCCTCGCCCGCATCGAGCCGGAAGGCAAGGTGACCCGCATGTGGGAAGCCATCGAGACCTATATGGAGCGCAAGCAGCCGCTGATCATCGTCGCCGGCGCCGACTACGGCCAGGGCTCCTCCCGCGACTGGGCGGCCAAGGGCGTGCGCCTGGCAGGTGTGGAAGCCATCGTCGCCGAGGGCTTCGAGCGCATCCACCGCACCAACCTGATCGGCATGGGCGTACTGCCACTGGAATTCCAGCCCGGCACCACGCGCAAGACCCTGGGCCTGGACGGCACCGAGACTTACGACGTGATCGGCGAACGCACCCCGCGCGCGACCCTGACGCTCGTAATCCACCGCAAGAACGGCGAGAGCATCGATGTCCCGGTAACCTGCCGCCTGGACACCCAGGAGGAGGTTTCCATCTACGAAGCCGGCGGCGTCCTACAGCGCTTCGCCAAGGATTTCCTCGAAGCGGAAGCCACAGCCTGATGTAGGATCGGCGGGGCGGCCATCCGCCGTTGGCCGCGATCGGACTTGCAGTAACCCACAATGCCGGTCCCTCCTCTTCCCCATTTCCCGCTCGAGGGGGAGGGGCCAGGGGAGGGGCCCCAATCGAAGCCACCTCTTCCTCCCCTCTCCCGCTTGCGGGGGAGGGGCCGGGGGAGGGGGCCCAAATCGAAGTCAATCAACCAAACGATGCCCCCATGACCCACAAACCCCAAATAAAAATCCCCGCCACCTACATGCGCGGCGGCACCAGCAAAGGCGTCTTCTTCCGCTTAGAAGACCTCCCCAAACCCGCCCAAACCCCCGGCCAAGCCCGCGACAACCTGCTGCTGCGAGTAATCGGCAGCCCCGACCCCTACGGCAAACAAACCGACGGCATGGGCGGCGCCACCTCCAGCACCAGCAAGACGGTCATCCTGTCCAAGAGCGAACAGCCCGACCACGACGTCGACTACCTCTTCGGCCAGGTCTCCATCGACAAGCCCTTCGTAGACTGGTCCGGCAACTGCGGCAACCTAACCGCCGCCGTAGGCGCCTTC
The DNA here is from genome assembly GCF_059834885.1 of Microbulbifer sp. SE14. NCBI lineage: Bacteria > Pseudomonadati > Pseudomonadota > Gammaproteobacteria > Cellvibrionales > Microbulbiferaceae > Microbulbifer > Microbulbifer sp. SE14. Next base: position 33,688 of record NZ_JCBAJA010000043.1, read on the forward strand.
GCCATCAACAGCGGCTTCGTCGCTGCGGAGCGCGTGCCCGAAAACGGCATCTGCACCGTGCGCATCTGGCAGGCCAATATCAAAAAGACCATCGTCGCCCACGTACCCATCACCAACGGTGAGGTACAGGAGACCGGCGATTTCGAACTGGACGGCGTCACCTTCCCGGCGGCCGAAGTGCAGATCGAATTCATGGACCCGGCCGACGGCGAGGGAGCCATGTTCCCCACCGGCAACCTGGTGGACGAACTGGAAGTCCCCGGCGTCGGCATCCTGAAGGCGACCATGATCAACGCCGGCATCCCCACCATCTTCGTCAACGCCGACGAGATCGGCTACACGGGCACCGAGCTGCAGGAAGCCATCAACGGCGACGACAAGGCCCTGGCCATGTTCGAAACCATCCGCGCCCACGGCGCGGTAAAAATGGGCCTGATCGACAAGCTGGAAGACGCCGCCAACCGCCAGCATACCCCCAAGGTCGCCTTCGTCGCGCCGCCCAAGAGCTATACCGCATCCAGCGGCAAGCAAGTCGCGGCCGGTGATATCGACCTGCTGGTGCGCGCCCTGTCCATGGGCAAACTGCACCACGCAATGATGGGCACCGCCGCCGTCGCCATCGGCACCGCCGCCGCCATCCCCGGCACCCTGGTCAATCTGGCCGCCGGGGGAGGGGAGCGCAACGCCGTCACCTTCGGCCATCCGTCCGGCACCTTGCGTGTCGGCGCGGAAGCGGAAGTCGTCAACGGACAATGGGCTGCGACCAAGGCCATCATGAGTCGCAGTGCGCGCATCCTGATGGAGGGCTGGGTAAGAGTCCCGCCCCCCTGAGGACTCGTCATGCCGGACTTGATCCGGCATCCAGCACCCCTGAACCCGCCGGAGCCTGGGGCTCCGTGAATTACCGCGGAGCCCTCCAATACTGGTGCTAACGCTTGGACCCAGGCGAAACTGGATCAATGAGATCCGTAGCTTTACGCGCCAAATCAGATCGAGCGGAACTTAGCCTTTGATTTGATACAAAAATTAAATACTATCGAATCCGGTTGAGCCGTGATTATCTTCAAGGGAGTAAGATTTATGAAATTGGACGTAAATGACGAAGTCGCCGAGTGTTTAGAGCTTAGCGAGAAAGAACTGCTGGAGATTCTGGCGATAGCTCTATACAAGCTGGAAAAAATTAACGGCGTTCAAGGAGGAAAAATCACCGGAACCTCAGAAATTGAATTCCACGGTATCCTGGGTAAGTACGGACAGTTCATTAACTACGATGAGGACGACCTGGAAACGGACTTAAAAAATTTAAAGGACTTTTAATATGAACGCCCCAGGGAAGATCGTTGTAAGTGACACAACCGCAATTACCTATTTGTCGAGAATAGGTGCGATTTCACTGTTAAAGTCATTGTTTAATCAGATATATATTCCTTTAGCCGTGTATGAGGAATTGACACGGCTGGGGGATTCAAATCCGGGATCGAAAGAGGTTAAAACTTTAAATTGGATCGTCGTCGAAAGAGTATCCAATTTCGAAGAGGTGACTGCAAAATTCAGTCGGAAGCTTGATCCTGGTGAGAGCCAGGCTATCGGTTTGGCTCTTGAGAAGAAGGCGAATTTGCTGGTCATTGACGAAAAAGCCGGTAGGGCGGAAGCGGAGAGCCTGGGCATCCCAATCACCGGTATGGTAGGTGTTCTACTTAAAGCCAAAGAGCGCAATTTAATCTACACTATTGCACCTTTTCTTAACAGGTTGAGGCTGACAAACTTCAAAATGGGGCCGACGCTGTATAATCGTGCGCTTGAGCTGGCAGGGGAGGCAAATCTTAGGCTTAATATTGAGAAGAAAGCCTAACTGGTCTGCGGGGGTTTATTGAACATCCTGGGAGTATCGTGAATGTTGTGCGGCAGCCTCTAATCCCCCACAGTGCCCCTTGTGGCCGAGCCTGATCAGTGACAAATGGGGTTAGCGGCGGCCGGGCAAGGCCGCAGACTCTAGCGGGCGAGATTCACGTCCGGGTAAGTGTTGATCTACCCCCATTTTTGATGTGCCCGTCACCAACGATGAAGTACAGGAGACCGGCGATTTCGAACTGGACGGCGTCACCTTCCCGGCCGCCGGGGGAGGGGAGCGCAACGCCGTCACCTTCGGCCACCCGTCCGGAACATTGCGCGTTGGTGCGGAAGCGGAAGTCGCCAACGGACAATGGACTGCCACCAAGCGATTATGAGCCGCAGTGCGCGGATTCTGATGGGAGGGGTGGGTGTGCGTACCCGGAGATTGCTTTTAGTCCGCTTTACAGTGGGAGCCGGGAATGGCGGTGGTTACTGTTTAAGCTGGCTTCGGAAGTCGATAAAGGCGAGGCTCACTTTTTTATGCCCGCTACTTTAGCTGCTCAATATTTGAGTGGCGCCCAAATTTTGAACAGTACATTAACCAGCACCTCGCGACAAATTCATTAAAATAAGACTAACTTATTGACTTGGAAGGGGGTTTAAATACTATTGTGTGCAGCTATATCCAGAATTTTAGAGATGCGGTGTCGTGCAATTTTCTCGCCCCCCTCCTATGGTTGATTAATAGAGCGTTCTTGTTGATTGAGAGTTATTTGACCGCAGAACGAATGAGAACAGAATTATAAAGCAGTGGTGTTTAATAAACCGTTATGTGCTGAATTGATCGGGCCAGCCAGGAATAACTTGAAGGGAAGTTTTCATGACGCCATATAAAAATCTTAACGGAAACTCCAATGTAGAGTCGTATGAAATCGCTGACGGCTCGATAACTGTTAGATTTAAAACAGGTAGGTTTCGTAATTACCTCTATACAACTCAAAGGCCTGGAGAAGCTGTAGTAGAAAGAATGAAAGCACTTGCTCTGCAAGGTCATGGTCTTAATTCATACATTTCTACTCTCATCAGATCTAGGTTTGCACGCAAATGGTAAAGCGCACAACGAGCTGGGGCGTCATCGCTCCTATGGGGCTGGATCTCGCTACGCTCTGCCGCTACTGTGGAAATTAAACATATTAAGGGACGATAGTGAATCACCACGATATTTACGAGTTTGCGAAAAGAATATCAGTTCTAGAGGATTTTTTTACCGAATTCGCTTCCCGCGAAGAAGAAATTCTAACCTTTGGTATGAAGCGAATAGCTAATTGGGATAGCTATGAAGGGGCAGCTGAAATATTAAAAAGCTTTGAATCAGAAATACATGAATTTCAGGTTTTTCTGAGGCCAGTTGACAGAAATCTATATGAGCGCGTTGTTTCGCTGATTAATGCTTCACATATGGTGGAGTCAATTGCTGGAATTGAAGTCTCGTTAAGAATTGCTGCGAAAAAACAAAAACTTAAATTTTTCGATGAATTAAGAAACACAATTCTCTTTCAGTTGCCGTACATTTCTAATGTGTTTCGTAAGAAAAAATTATTCTCGGAAGACGTTATCCCCATTCAAAGGTTGTTGGTGGCTCTCGGACGCCTTAAAAATATGGTGAAAATATCAAAAGATACATATATGGCTCGGTGGGTTCATGATGGAGATGTATTTAAGCCGTCTAATCTAGATAGCGAGAAAATTATCAGTCTTATAGAAGTGGCCATTAATAATATTGAATCGAATTCTCCACTATCCAAGGAGGATAAGAAGCAATTGATCGAATATCTGCACAAAGCGAAAATTGAGTTTTCTGAAGATAGGCCATCATGGAATAAAATAGTTGGGGCACTTGTAATTGCAGCAGCGTTAACTAGTGGCCTAGCTGACTCAAGCGGAGCATTGGAAAACATAGATTCAGCAATAAAATACATACTTGGGGTTTCAATTGAAAAGCATATACCTAACCCTGTTCCTCTTCTCGAGCAGTCCCCAAAAAATAGAAAAGAGCCTGAAGCCTCAGAGGTAATTAACGTTTAACTAGTTTCCGTTTATAAAAAGGTAAGTCATTGAAATTTAACGAGAGATTACGATTTAGGTATTAAGAAGGCCCTAAAGATTGAGACTGTAAATTAAATTGTGTAACTGCTCATGCCCCCGTACTCTGCACCGGAGGATACCATGAGCAGAACAATGGACAACAAAGATCTCGAACAGCAACTCCAGGCTCAC
>NZ_JCBAJA010000044.1:0-29105 GCF_059834885.1 Microbulbifer sp. SE14
GAGCCTGGAGTTGCTGTTCGAGATCTTTGTTGTCCATTGTTCTGCTCATGGTATCCTCCGGTGCAGAGTACGGGGGCATGAGCAGTTACACAATTTAATTTACAGTCTCTCCAAAAGCCCGCCATTGCGGGCTTTTGTTTCTTATTCTCATCCTGACGCAAAAATCCCTCGAACTGATCTCCATCTAGTAACTAAACTCACTTGCCATTACAAACCTTCAGGGAGAGAGCGATGAGCGAGGATCTGATTTTCTACACCAACCCCCAGTCCCGCGGCCGCATAGTGCGCTGGATGCTCGAGGAAGTGGGTGTTCCCTATAAGACGGAGGTGCTGGAGTACGGCACAACGATGAAAGCCCCCGAGTACCTGGCCATCAACCCGATGGGCAAGGTGCCGGCAATCAAACACAGTGGCAGGGTGGTGACCGAAGGGGCGGCCATTTGCGCCTACCTCGCCGATGTATTTCCCGAGGCTGGGCTACTGCCGCAGACTGCGGAAGAAAAGGCGAACTACTACCGCTGGTTTTTCTTTGCCGCGGCACCGCTGGAGTCAGCGCTGACCAACAAGAGCGTGTTCAAGGAGGAGCCGGAGGCCGAGAAGCAGATGATGCTGGGCTACGGCAACTACCAGAACACCCTGGATACCCTGTCCATCGCGGTAAAGGCCAACCCCTTTATCGCCGGCGACCGCTTCACCGCTGCCGACGTCTATGTGGGCTCCCATGTTGGCTGGGGCATGCAGTTCGGCACCCTGGAGAAACGCCCTGAGTATGTCGACTATTTTGCGCGGCTGCAGGAGCGCCCGGCTATCAAGCGCGCCGCCGAACTTGACGATGCTCTGGTCGAGGAGAAGAGCGAGGCCTGATTCCGCACATAGTTCGCACAACAAAAAAGGCCGGCAGATGCTCTCTGCCGGCCTTTTTGTTTCCTGGAGATTTTCGGTGTCAGTGCACCCAGTGGTGCCGCTCCATCTTCTCCTGAATTGCCTCGGCGGTCGGCGCCGGCATGGCGCTGATCGGCAGGCGCTCGTGGAAGAAGGCCAGGCGATCCTCGCTGTCCAGCTCGTTCATCGTCTCTGCCTCGAAGACGCGGCCGTTGATCACCGTGTAGCTGATGTTTTCCGATTGGCGCAGGTCCTCGAGCGGGTTGCCGTCGACGACGATCAGGTCCGCCAGCTTGCCCGCCTCGATGCTGCCGATGTCCCCATCCATACCCAGGTAGCGGGCGCCGTCGATGGTGCCGGCGCGGAAGGCCTCCCAGGGGGTGAAACCGCCCTGCTCCATCATCCACAGCTCCCAGTGGGCGCCGAGGCCCTCGCGCTGGCCGTGGGCGCCGATATGTACGGTCACGCCCTTATCGCGCAGCTGCTTGGCGTGCCTGGCCACGTTGATGTGGTTGTAGTGGGCGTCCGGCGCCGTCGGGCGGCGGATGGAGCGCGGGTTGACGATAAAGTCCGGGGTGAAGCGGGTCAGGCGCCGGTTCTTCCACACCTCGGTGCGGTCGTACCAATACTCCTCACCCCAGAGACCGCCGTAGGCGACCACGAAGGTGGGCGTGTAGCCGACCTTGGTCTGGCTCCACAGCTGCTCCACGTCCGCGTAGACATTGGCGATCGGCAGCGAGTGCTCCACACCGGTGTGGCCGTCGACGATCATGTTCATATTGTGCTGGTACTTGCCGCCGCCCTCGGGCACCACCATGATCCCCTGCTCGCGGGCCGCCTGCAGTACCTGCTGGCGCTGTTCGCGGCGCGGCTGGTTGTAGCTCTTCACCGAAATCGCACCCATTTCCTTCAGGCGGCCCACATGGAACTGGGCGTCCTCCAGGGAGTTGATCTTGGCCTTGTAGCCGGGTCCCTTGGCGCCGTAGAGGATGGTGCCGGTGGAGAAGATGCGCGGCCCGGTGATGATGCCGGCCTTCTGCATCTCCGCCGCGGAGAAGATCTCGCTGCTGTCGTTGGACGGGTCGTGGATGGTGGTCACGCCGAAGGCCAGGCTGGAGAATAGGTTCCAGTTCTGCTGCGGGATTATCTCCTCGCGGCCCTGGGCGCCGTGGGCGTGGGCGTCGATCAGGCCCGGCAGCACCGTCTTGCCGCTGACGTCGATGCGCTTGGCGCCGGCGGGGATCTGCACCTGATCCGCCGGGCCCACCGCGACAATGCGGTTGCCGCGGAAGACCACGGTGCCGCTTTCAATGATTTCCTGTGACTTCTCCGCGTCGCGCATCGTGACCACCCTGCCGCCGGTCAGTGCGACGAGCTTGCCGTGGTTCTCGAAGCGCTGGCTGAAGCTCAGGTCTATGCCCTCGGCCACCGGCTTCGGCAGTTTCTCGGGCGCGTCGGCGACAAAGGCGAAGGCGTCCTTCAATTGCCGCTCGTACAGCTTGGGTCCGTGGGCCCAGCCGAGGGTGGCGCTGTCGGCGGACCAGTGCAGGTTCTCGCCGGCGCGGGCGGACACCTGGGTCACCGCCACCGCCTTGGCGTCGGGGCCTATGGCCTCGGACTTGCCGGTGTGCATAAAGGGCGCCACATAGGCCTTGAAGTCCTGGGTGAATGCCACCCAGCGGCCGTCCGGGGACAGGCGGAAGGAGGTGATCTCGGTGCCGTGCAGGTGCTCGCGCTCGTCCTTGCCGTCGGTGTCGACGCTCTTCAGCACCCGCTTGTTGTCGCCGTAGTCGGAGAAATAGATGCGCCCGCCGTCGGCGCCGAAGTGGGGCTCGAAGCCGGACTTGACGACGCGGCGCTGCCAGTCGCCGCCCGCGTCCGCCAGGTAGATGCCCGGCTCCAGGGAGTACTCCGGGCTCAGCAGGTAGCCGCCGGTAAAGCGGCGGAAGGCGACTGTGTCACCGCTCGGCGAGAAGGTCGGCTCCACGTACAGGCCCGGCTGGCGGGTGATGTTCCTGCCGCGGCCGTTGCGGGCGGAGACCACGCGCACATGGCCGAGTTTCTCATCGTCCCAGGTCACATAGGTGATCTGGCGGCCGTCGCGGGACCAGCTGGGATAGAACTCGAAGTGGTCGTCCTGGCGGGTCAGGCGGCGGCGCTCGCCGCTGTCCACGTCCTGGATATAGATTTTGCCCAGGGCCTGGAAGGCGATCTGTTCGCCGTCCGGGGATTTCTGCGCCCAGCGGATCATCTTCACGTCAAATTCTTCCGGCGCCACCTCCACCGGGAAGCGCACAGCCTCGGCCACCTGCTTGTCGACGCTGATATGGGCGGTGATCTGCTCGACTTCGCTGCCATCGGCGGCGATATGCAGGAATTTGCCGCCAGTCCAGACGACCAGAGACTCGCCATCCGGCATCCAGTCGTACTGCACATAGTTGCCGTGGGAGCCGAAGATCTCCTGCAGGTCCCGCTCGAGCCCCGAGTAGATGGGGGTTTCCAGGCCGGTCTCCAGGTCCTTCACGAACAGCGAGGTGTTGAAGTCCTGGCGGCGGATAAAGGCCAGTTGTTTGCCGTCCGGGGACGGCACCGGCGCCACGGCACCGCCGGGACCGGAGACGAAGGTCTCCTCCTTGCCATCCTGCAGGTCGTAACGGTTGATGGCGAAGATCTGCTGGGTGGAATTCCTGTTGTACTCGAACACCGTGCCCGGGGTGGTATCGATCGAGTAGTAGACATAGCGGCCGTCGGTCGAGAAGGCCGGGTCGGCGATATTCTTCTGCGCGATCTCGCCGCCGATGCGCTCCTTCAACTGGCGCCCTTCGCCGCCGCCGTGGTGGTACATCCAGATCTCGCCGGCGGGGATGCTGCGCCCGGACATAAAGCCCTTGCGCGCGACTATATAGAGGCCGTCCGGGCTCCAGTTCGGCGAGTGCACCAGGTTTTCCTTCTCGTGGGTCAACTGGCGCAGGTTGTCGCCGTTGCGATCCATGACCCAGATATTGTCGGCGCCGTCGCGATCGCTGATAAAGACGATGGACTCGCCGTCGGGGCTGAAGCGCGGCTGCATATTCCAGGCGATCTCGTTGGTCAGCGCCCTGGCCTCGCCGCCGGACACCGGCACCTCGTAGATATCGCCGAGCATGTCGAAAAGGATGGTCTCGCCGTCCGGGCTGATATCCAGGTTGCTCCAGGTGGTCTCCCTGGTATCCAGCCGGATCGGCTTGAATTCGTAGGGGGGCTTGTTGACGTCCCAGGGTTCGGCCTTCTCTTGGTCCAGCTTCTCATCCGCCGCTGCCGCTTCGGTTTCGGTCATGGCGCCCAGGGGCAGGGCCAGTGCCAGCGCGGACAGCGCCAGCAGCCGCCCGCGGAATCTTGTCTGCTTGATTGTCGTCATTAAAGGATCCTTGCGCCGCGCCTTGTGAGCCGGCGGTTGTCCGATTTGTTATTGGTAGGGTTCGAATGCAACTGGTTGATTTTGCGCACATTAAACTACCGGGCTGGCGCCTGGGCGGCAATCCCATTGCGTCGAATCCCCGACTATCGTGATGAATCGAGGTACGCTTGAGTTCACGAAAGTGAATGGCCACAATGCCCGCACTTTATCCACTCCAACCAGTTTCAGGCCCAGTATGACCATCGATGTTGTGATCCTCGCCGCCGGCAAAGGCACCCGCATGCGCTCCGACCTGCCCAAGGTACTGCACCCCATTGGCGGTGTGCCCATGCTGGGGCGGGTCATAGACGCCGCCAAGCAGCTGGGGGAGCTGGAGATCACCGTGGTCATCGGGCACGGCGCAGAACTGGTGCGCGAGCGCTTCGCCGACAGCGGGGTCAAGTTCGTCGAGCAGACGGAGCAGCTGGGCACCGGCCACGCGGTGGCCCAGGCGATCCCAAATTTCCGCAGGGGTTCCACGGTGCTGGTGCTCTACGGCGACGTGCCGCTGGTGAAGAGCGGTACATTGCAGTCGCTGCTGTCCGCGTCGGACAAGGGTCCCGCGCTGCTATCGGTGGAGATGGCCAACCCGGCGGGCTACGGCCGCATAGTGCGCGACGACGCCGGCCGCGTGCTGGCCATCGTCGAGGAAAAGGACGCCGACGCGGATACCCTCGCCATCCGCGAAGTGAACACCGGCATACTGGCCGCTCCCTCGGATCTGCTGTCCCGCTGGCTGCCGGAGCTGTCCAACGACAACGCCCAGGGCGAGTACTACCTGACCGACGTGATCGCGCGCTCCGTCAGCGAAAATATCCCGGTGACCGGCGTGCGCTGCCCGGACCCGATCGAAGTGGCCGGCGTCAACAGCCGCGCCCAGCAGGCACAGCTGGAGCGCGCCTTGCAGCATGGCCGCGCCCTGGCGCTGATGAACGCCGGCGTGACCCTGCTGGATCCGGCGCGCATCGACGTGCGCGGCAACCTGGAGTGCGACACCGATGTGTCCATCGATATCAACTGCGTCTTCGAAGGCGAAGTGGTGCTGGGCAAGGGGGTGCAGATAGGCCCCAACTGCTGGCTTAAGAACTGCCGCCTGGCGGATGGCACCCGCGTCGAGGCCAACTCGGTGATCGAGGACGCCGAGGTGGGCGAGGCTTGCACCATAGGCCCCTTCGCGCGGCTGCGCCCGGGCACCCAACTGGCGGACGGCGCCAAGGTGGGCAACTTCGTGGAGACCAAGAAGGCCCGGATAGGCCGCGGCAGCAAGGTCAACCACCTGTCCTATGTCGGCGATGCGATCGTCGGCGACGGTGTCAATATCGGCGCCGGCACCATCACCTGCAACTACGACGGTGTCAACAAATCGGTGACCGAAATCGGCGACGGCGCCTTTATCGGCTCCAACACCGCGCTGGTGGCGCCTGTAACCGTCGGCGCCGGGGCGACCGTCGGCGCCGGTTCCACCATCACCCGCGAAGTGGGCACTGACGAACTGGCGGTGGCCCGCGGCAAACAGCGCAATATCTCCGGCTGGCAGCGACCTACCAAAAAGACCTGATCCAAGGGGCGAGCCTTGTGTTCGCCCTGATTGGAAGTGGCACAGAGCCTGAGGCCTGTGGATAACTTCGCATCGACACCAATACGTGCCACCCTTCGCCATCCGCCCCATCAATTACACTCTTTGCATCGGAAAGAGGGAAATCCCCGATGCACAAACCCAGAATGCACCTGCTCGCCTCCTTCGATGTTGCCAGTCTGCAGTATCTCGACGAACAGGGCCGCGCCACCCAGGAACTGCCGGACTTCGCCACCCCGGACACACTGCTGGCCCTCTACCGGCAGATGGCACTGGCGCGGCTGGTGGACGACCGCGCGGTAAAGCTGCAGCGCACCGGTCAGTTGGGCACCTACCCGTCCAGCCTCGGCCAGGAGGCGATCGGTGTCGGCGTCGGCGGCGCCCTGGAAAAGGACGACATCTACTGCCCCTACTACCGCGAGACCGGCGCCCTGTTGGAGCGCGGTGTGGAAATCGAGGAGATACTCGCCGTCTGGGGCGGCGACGAGCGCGGCCAGGACTTCCGGCACGCCCGCCGCGACCTGCCGCTGTGCATCCCCATCGCCACCCAGTTGCTGCACGCTGCCGGCGTGGCCTTCGCCCTCAAGTACAAACAGGAACAATTGGACGAGCCGCCGCGGGTGGCGGTGACCTGCGCCGGCGACGGCGCTACCTCCCGGGGCGACTTCCACGAGGCCATGAACCTGGCCGGCGTGTGGCGGCTGCCGCTGGTATGCGTGATCAACAACAATCAGTGGGCCATCTCGGTGCCACGCACTGCGCAGACGGCATCGAAGACTATCGCCCAGAAGGCCATAGCCGCCGGTATCCCCGGCCTGCAGGTGGACGGCAACGACGTGATTGCGGTGCGCGCGGCGGTAACCGATGCGGTGGCGCGCGCCCGCAACGGCGAGGGCCCGACCCTGATCGAGGCCACCTGCTATCGCCTCTGCGACCACACCACCGCCGACGACGCCGGCCGCTACCAGCCCAAGGACGAAGTCGAAGCCGCCTGGCAGCTGGAACCGCTGGCGCGCCTGGGCAATTACCTGCGCGGCGAACAGCTGTGGAGCGACGAGCAGGAGGGGGAACTGCAGCGGGAACTGGCGGAGGTAATGGAACGCGAGCTGCAGGCCTTCGCCGACAGGCCCAAAGACAGGCCCACCGCCATCTTCGACCACCTCTACGCCGAGCTGCCGGAGGCCTTTTTCGAGCAGTACGATCAACTGGGCCAGTTGGGGGAAAGGAACCGCTGATGACGGAGATCACGCTGGTGCAGGCGGTCACCCAAGCCCTGGCCCACGCGCTGCGCGAGGACCCGCGGGTACTGGTGTTCGGCCAGGATGTGGGCGTCAACGGCGGCGTCTTCCGCGCCACCGACGGCCTGCAGAAGGAATTCGGCGCCGAGCGGGTACTGGACACGCCCCTGGCGGAAAACATGATCGCCGGCATCGCCGTGGGCATGGCCGCCCAGGGGCTGCGGCCGGTGGCCGAGTTCCAGTTTATGGGTTTTATCTACCCGGGCCTGGACCAGATACTCAGCCACGCCGCCCGCTTCCGCAACCGCACCCGCGGGCGCCTGTCCTGCCCGGTCGTCTACCGCGCCCCCTATGGCGGCGGCATACACGCGCCGGAACACCACTCCGAGAGCACAGAGGCGATATTCGCCCATATTCCCGGCCTGCGCGTTGTGGTGCCCTCCTCCCCGGCCCGCGCCTACGGCCTGCTGCTGGCGGCCATCCGCGACCCGGACCCGGTGATCTTCCTCGAGCCGAAGCGCATCTACCGCGCGGTCAAGCAGGAGGTGCCGGACAGCGGCGAGGCGCTGCCGCTGGACCGCTGCTTCGTGCTGCGCGAGGGCTCGGACATCACCCTGATCTCCTGGGGGGCCTCGCTGAAGGAGACGCTGCAGGTGGCGGACGAGCTGGCCGAGGAGGGCATAGAGGCCGAGGTGCTGGACCCGGCCACACTGAAGCCGCTGGATATCCACGGCATCATCGACTCCCTGGAGAAGACCCGCCGCTGCGTCGTGATCCACGAGGCGGCGCGCTTCGGCGGCCTGGGCGCGGAGATAGTCGCGCAGATCAATGACTACGCCTTCGACCTGCTGGACGCGCCGGTGCAGCGGGTCACCGGCTACGACACGGTGATGCCCTACTACCGGCTGGAGAACGACTATCTGCCGGGCGTCGAGCGGATACTGGCCGGCGCCCGTGCCGCGCTGGAGTATCCGGACGGGGGGCGGCAATGAAGATCTTCAAACTGCCGGACCTGGGCGAGGGGCTGCCGGACGCGGTGATCCGCGAGTGGCATGTCGCGGAGGGCGACAGCGTCGCCGCCCACCAGACCCTGGTCACCGTCGAGACCGCCAAGGCCCTGGTGGATGTGCCGGCTCCCTGGGGCGGCACCGTGGAAAAACTCTTCGCCGCCGAGGAGGAAACCGTCCAGGTCGGCCAGCCGCTGGTCGGCTTCGCCGAAGATGTAGGAGCGGTCCGGCCGGGAGCGGCCGTTGGCCGCGATCGGACCCAAAAAGAAGAGAAACCGACCGACGCCGGCACAGTCGTCGGCAAGATCCAGCAGACCGGCGAAGTCCTGGGCGCGGAAATAGCCCCCACGGAACTCCCCCGCCGCCTCGCCACCCCGTCGGTGCGGGCCCTGGCCCGCCGCCTGGGCGTGGACCTGACAGAACTGAAACCCGCGGGTGACCGCTTTACCTTTGAGGAGGTGCGCGCCGCGGCCGGGCGCAAGCCCGAAGCGGAAAAGCGCGAAAAGCCGCCGACGAAACCCTCGGCCCCGGAAGTGTCACCGGCCCGCCGCGCCATGGCCCTGGCCATGAGCCGCGCCCGCGATGAGGTCGCGCCGATGACCCTGTGCGACCAGGTGGATATCTCCGCCTGGTGGGGCGAGGAGTCCGCCACCCTGCGCCTGATCCGCGCCATGCAGCAGGCCTGCGAGGCGGAGCCAAACCTGAACGCCCTCTACGAGGAGGATCAGTTGAGCCCGTCTGAGACCGTCAACATAGGCCTGGCGGTGGACTCCCCTCGCGGTCTTTATGTCCCCGTGCTGAGGGACGTGGCCGCGCGCTCCGACGGTGAGCTGTTGCAGCAGATAGAAGACTACAAGGAACAGGCCCGCGAGAGCGGTATCGCCCGGCGGGACCTGCAGGGCGCCACCATACTGCTGTCCAACTTCGGCGCCATGGCTGGCCGCTACGCGACGCCGGTGGTATTGCCGCCGACGGTGGCCATAGTCGGCGCCGGCCGGACCTTCGAGGGCGTGGTCGCGGTAGACGACAAACCCGCTGTGCGCCCCCTGCTCCCCCTGTCCATCAGCGCCGACCACCGCGCCGTCACCGGCGGCGAGCTGGCGCGCTTCCTGAAGGCATTGATGGGCTCCCTGTCTTCGTAGGGTGCGCCGTACGCACTACTTACCGAGCTGGTGCGCATGGCGCACCCAACGATCAAACCCACCTCAATATCCTCCAACCCGCCCGAACCGGGTGCCATCCCGAAACACGGGCGAACACAAGATTCGTTCCAGTCGCTCCAGGTATTCGCGGCGCCTTCGGCCCCTACGGAATTTCAGTGGGAATTTCGCTTTCACTTTGCTATCCTTAAGTTTCAAATCGAAACTTAAGCGATCATGTCCAAACGCAATACCCAGCAACGCCGCCACCAGATTCTGGCCCTGCTCAACGAGGCCGGCGAGGCCAGTGTGGAACAACTGGCACGCCAGTTCGAAACCTCCGAAGTTACGATTCGCAAGGATCTGACCGCGATGGAGAACCACGGCCTGCTGCTGCGCCGCCATGGCGGCGCCATACCGGTGCCGCGGGAACTGGTGGTCGAGGAGGCGCCCTCCGAGGTCAAGCGCGCCATAGGCCGCGCCGCGGCGGCGCTGATCCCGGACCACCACCGCATAGTGATCGATTACGGCCGCACCACCGCGGCCATGATCCCGGAGCTGGAGCGCAAGCGCGGCCTGGTGGTGATGACCAACTCGCTGCATGTGGCCAACGCCCTGCGCGAACTGGAGAACGAGCCCACCCTGCTGATGACCGGTGGCACCTGGGACCCGCACTTCGAGGCCTTCCAGGGCCAGGTGGCGGAGCAGGTGCTGCGCGGTTACGACTTCGACCGAGCATTTATCGGCGCCGATGGCATAGACCTGGAGCGCGGCACCTGCACCTTCAATGAGCAGATAGGCCTGTCGCGGGTGATGGCCGAGGTGGCGCGCGAGGTGGTGGTGCTGGCGGAATCCAGCAAGGTAGGCAGGCGCATCCCCAACCTGGAGCTGTCCTGGGAGCAGGTGGACACCCTGGTGACCGACAGCGGCCTGGACGGCGACACGCGGGTGCAGCTGGAGGCACTGGGCGTGCGGGTTGTCTGCGCGGAAGTGAGTACTAACACCTAGTCCGGCCCTTTAGCGGTACGGACTGGCGTTACATTTTTTGTAATCCGTAGGGTGGATAAGCGCAGCGCATCCACCAGTTTTCGAGGTAGGAAATTATGTGTGGAATTGTTGGCGCGCTGGCCCAGCGCAATGTGAATGAAATCCTGCTGGAGGGGCTGCGGCGCCTGGAGTATCGTGGCTACGACTCCGCCGGCGTCTGCCTGCTGGACGGCGACCGCCAGCTGCAACTGCGCAAGAGCCAGGGCAAAGTCGCCGACCTGGAGTCGCGCCTGGCCGCTGATCCCGCCGCCGGCCGCCTGGGCATAGCCCACACCCGCTGGGCCACCCACGGCGTGCCCTCGGACGAGAACGCCCACCCGCACATGTCGGGCCAGATCGCCCTGGTGCACAACGGCATTATCGAGAACTACCAGTCCCTGCGCGCCGAGTTGCAGGACAAGGGCTACCAGTTCGCCTCGGACACCGACACCGAGGTGGTGGTCCACCTGATCCACTCCCTGACCTCCGAGGGCCGCAATCTGCTGGCCGCCGTCACCGCTGCCACCGAGGTGCTCGAGGGGGCCTATGCCCTGGGTGTGATCAGCGCAGAGGAGCCGGAGGTGCTGGTCTGCGCCAGATCCGGCAGTCCGCTGGTGGTGGGCGTCGGTATCGAGGAAAACTTTATCGCCTCGGATCCGATGGCCCTGCGCCAGGTAACCGACCGCTTTATCTTCCTCGAGGAGGGGGACGTGGCCGAGATCACCCTCGGGGGCATCGCCGTTCGCGACGGGCAGGGCGAGGAGGTCAGCCGCCCGGTGCACAAGCTGAACGGCGGTCACGACGCCGCCGACAAGGGCCGCTACCGGCACTATATGCAGAAGGAGATCTTCGAGCAGCCGAAGGTTGTGGAGGCCACCATGGCCGGCCGTATCGGGGAAAAGTCGGTTCTCTCCGAAGCCCTCGGCGCCCGTGCCCACGAGATACTGCCGGAAGTGAAACAGGTGCAGATAGTTGCCTGCGGCACCAGCTACCACGCTGGCCTGGTGGCCCGCTACTGGCTGGAGGACTGGGCCGGCATCCCCTGCTCCGTCGAGGTGGCCAGCGAGATCCGCTACCGCAGGACCGCCGTGCGCCCCGGCACCCTGTTCGTGACCATCTCCCAGTCCGGCGAGACCGCCGACACCCTGGCGGCGCTGCGCCAGGCGAAGGAGCTGGGCTACCTGGCCTCGTTGACCATCTGCAACGTGCCCAACAGCTCCCTGGTGCGGGAATCCGAACTGTCGCTGATGACCGAGGCCGGCCCCGAGATAGGTGTCGCCTCCACCAAGGCTTTCACCACCCAGCTGGTCGCGCTGCAGCTCTTCTGTATCGCCCTGGCCAAGGTCAACGGCCTGGGCGCGGAGCGCGAGGCGCAACTGGTTGGCGCCCTGCACCGGCTGCCCGCACTGATGGAGCAGTTCACCGGCCTCGACAGGCTGGTGCAGGACACCAGCGAGGCCTTTGCCGAGAAACACCACGCGCTCTTCCTCGGCCGCGGCGTCGAGTACCCGATCGCGTTGGAAGGGGCGCTGAAGCTGAAGGAGATCTCCTATATCCACGCCGAGGCCTACCCGGCCGGTGAGCTGAAGCACGGCCCGCTGGCGCTGGTGGACGCGGACATGCCGGTGATCGTCGTCGCGCCCAACGACGAGCTGTTGGAAAAGCTGAAATCCAACCTGCAGGAAGTGCGCGCCCGCGGCGGCCAGCTGTTCGTCTTCGCCAGTCCCGAGGCCGGCTTCACCAGTGAGCCGGGTTTGACAGTGGTGGAGGTGCCGGACGCGCCGGAGAGCCTGCACCCGATCCTCTACACGGTGCCCCTGCAGCTGCTCAGCTACCATGTGGCGCTGCTGAAGGGCACCGACGTGGACCAGCCGCGCAACCTGGCCAAGTCGGTGACCGTGGAGTAAATTCCTGCCAGCTCCATTCAAAGGCCGCCACTGGGCGGCCTTTTTCATATCTGGCAGCAGCTTCTGCGGACAGGCTTCTTTGGCGCTCTCTCTCCCACACCGCTCTGATGTCGTGCTATAACCAGCCTTCCGCGGTATCGACGATGAGAGGATCGGCCCATGACCACCGCAGAAAAAACCGGAAAAACGACGGATACGAACGACGCGGTGCTGAACGGCGACGTCAGCATGCTGCTCGGTGAACCGTCGCTGCCGGCGGAGCAGGTGCGCCAGGAGCGCAAGAAAAAGCTCACTGCCGCCTTCCGCCTGTTCGGCAAGTTCGGCTTCGACGAGGGAGTCGCCGGCCACATCACCGTGCGCGACCCGGAGCTGGAGGACCACTTCTGGGTCAACCCGATGGGGGTGTCCTTCAAGCTGCTGAAGATGTCGCAGCTGTTGCTGGTCAACCACAAAGGCGAGGTGGTCGAGGGGGACGGCTACCTGAACGGCGCCGCCTTCACCATCCACTCGCATATCCACCGGATGCGCCCGGATGTGGTGGCCGCCGCCCACGCCCACTCCCTGTACGGCAAGGCCTGGTCCTCCCTCGGCCGTTTGCTGGACCCCATCACCCAGGACGCCTGCGCCTTCTTCGGTGATCACGGCCTGCTGGATACCTTTTCCGGCGTGGTGCTGGAGATGGGCGAAGGCGAGACGCTGGCCCGCGCACTGGGAAACAAAAAGGCGCTGATACTGCAGAACCACGGCCTGCTGACCGTCGGCAAGACGGTGGACGAGGCCGCATGGTGGTATATCACCATGGAGCGCAGCTGCCAGGCGCAGCTGCTGGCCGAGGCCGCCGGCGATCCAATCCTGATCGAGCCGGAAGTGGCGATACGCACCCGCGCAGTGGTGGGTACCGAACTGGCGGGACTCTTCAGCTTCCAACCGCTATATAACGTGATCTGCGCCGAACAGCCGGATATGTTCGAGTAGGTAGAGGGGGCCGGTCGTCACAGGCCGGGTTTGCTGGGCTCCTCCCAGTAGTGATCCAGGTGCAGGTCCTTGTCGCGCCTGTCCTCCCGCAGTGCCTGCAGCAGCTGTTCGCGGTAGATCTTCGTCTGCGCGATATGCTGGGATTCGTCGCGCCAGTAGGGGAACAGGGATTCCAGCATGCGCTGGTCGTGCTGCTTGAACTTGCGCGCCGCGCGCCTGGCCTGCAGCCGGCTCAGGCCCAGCAACTGCAGCGCGCACTCGCCGATGGACAGCGCCGAGTCCACCGTCTCGCGGAAGATGTATTGTACCCCCGCCTCCATCAGTGCGTACTGGTGCATGCGGTTGCGCGCCCGCGCCAGTATGGCCAGGTGGGGAAAGTGCTTGCGGATCTGCGCGACTATCTCCAGGGACGCCGCCTGGTCGCTCAGGGTCAGTATCACCAGTTTCGCGTTGTCGGCACCGGCGGCGTGCAGCAGGTCCTCGCGGGAGGCGTCGCCGTAGTAGGCCTGGATGCCATAGCGGCGCACCAGGTCCAGCTGTTCCGCGTTGCGCTCCAGCAGCGTGGTGTCGAAGCCGCAGGCGTTCAGCAGGCGCCCGGCGATCTGGCCGAAGCGGCCGTAGCCGATGATGATCACCGGCGAGCCCTGGTCCCGGGGCGACTCCTCCTCCGGCCCGGGCGCCTTGCCGCTGCGCAGGTAGCGGGGCATCACCCACTGTTCATAGATCAGCAGCAGTATCGGCGTCAGCGCCATCGACAGTGCGATCAGGGCCACCAGCAGGCTGCCGGTGTCACTTTCGAGCACCTGGTTCTGCACCGCGAAAGTGATCAGCACGAAGCCGAACTCCCCCGCCTGCGCCAGTGCCAAGGCGAACAGCCAGTTTTCGCCGCGGGCCATGCCGGTGAAGCGCGCGAGGGCGAACAGCACCGCGAACTTCACTGCCACCAGCAGCAGTACCAGCCCCAACAGCAGCAGGGGTTGGGCAGCCACCAATGCCAGGTCCAGGGTGGCGCCCACGGCGAGGAAAAAGAGCCCCAGCAGCAGGCCCTTGAACGGCTGTATATCCGCTTCCAGCTCGTGGCGGAACTCGCTCTCGGCCAGCATCACCCCGGCGAGAAAGGTGCCCAGCGCCGGCGATAGCTCCAGCCAGCTCATCGCCGCCGCCGAGGCCAGCACGATCAGCAGGGCGGTGGCGGTGAACAGCTCGCGGGTGCGGGCGCCGGCGACCACGCGCAGCAGTGGCCCGAGCAGGTAGCGGCCGGCGGCGATAAAGGCGGCGATGACCGCGACCACCGCCAGCGCGTAGCGCCAGCCGGTGAGCCCCTCATCGCCTGGGACCGGCAGTTCGCCGCCGGCCAGCAGCGGCAGCAGCGCCAGGATCGGGATCACCGCCATATCCTGCAGCAGCAGTACCGCAAAGGCACCCCGTCCGCCCTCGGTTTTCAACAGGCCTTTCTCGCTGAGGGACTGCAGCACTATGGCAGTGGAGGACAGTGCCAGAATCAGGCCTATGGCGATGGCGCCGCGCCAGCTGCGCCCGAACAGCAGCGCCAGCAGGGTGATGACCGCGGCGGTGACCAGCAGCTGCGCGCTGCCGGTGCCGAATATCTCGCGGCGCATCTGCCAGAGCTTGCGCGGCTGCAGTTCCAGGCCGATCAGGAACAGCATCATGGCCACGCCGAACTCGGCGATGTGCAGTTCCTCTTGGGCGTCGCCCACCCAGCCCAGCAGGTGCGGGCCGATCAGAACGCCGGCGAACAGGTAGCCGAGCACCGATCCCAGCCCCAGGCGCTTGGCCAGCGGTACCGAGACGACCGCCGCCGCCAGGTAGATCACCGCCTGCAGCAGGAAACTGTCGTGTTCCATCGAAATCCTTATTGATTGGTAACTCAAGTTTCGGAGTTCAGCTCGAGGTCAGGAAAACTCCCGGTGGCACTGCGCGCGGCCCTGCTGGCGGTGGTTACCTGGCAAATATTTACCGATGAGGTTTTTTGTCAGGTAACCACCGCCAGCAGGGCCGCTCGAAGCTGTCTCACCTGGGTGCTGCCAATCTCTGTGAACTCCGAAACTTGATTTGGTAAATACCCGCCCCCGCGGAGCAGTTGGATGGGTTATTGCCTGTCAGTATCTGTGGGGCACAGCTGGTCCGCCGCCTCCCGCGCCGCGTCCGCGTAGGGAACCAGCACCAGGTCCACGCCAGCTTTCTCGAAGGGTTCGGCGTCCCGGCGGTTGGCCACCGCCAGCGCCACTTTGCCCGGGTAGCCCTGGTGGCGCAATCCCTGCAGCAGGGTGCGGTTGATCGCCGGGTCGCGCAGGGTGCTCACCACCCAGTTCACCCGGGACAGCGGCAGCGAGGCGAGAAACTCCGGATCTTCCGCGTCCCCGTAGCGGGTGTCGAACCCCTCGCGGGCGTGGCGGCGCACAGCCTCGGGATCGAAGTCCACCGCCAGCAGGCGGCACTGCCGCTCGCGCAGGCTGCCGGCCACCGCCGCGCCGAAGCGCCCCAGGCCGAACAGCAGTATATCTACCCGTCCCTCGCCATCCACCAGCGCGTCTATCTCCCGGTGCGCCACCCGTCGCTCGAAGATCGAAAGCCAGGGGGCCAGTCGCTCGTACAGGGGATGTGAATAGAGAATCATGTAGGTGGAGGCGCTGATGGTGATCAGTCCCACCAGGGTGATCAAGCCCAGGGTCTCCTGGTTGATATGCCCGAGACTGACACCGAGCGCGGCCAGGATCAGCGAGAATTCGCTGATCTGTGCCACCGTGAGGCCGGCCAGGAAGCCGGTGCGCTTGCGGTAGCCCATGGAGCCCATGATCGCCATTACGATCAGCGGGTTGCCGACCAGCACGAACAGCGAGAACACCAGCGACGGCCCCAACTGGGCGCCCAGGGCGCCGAGGTCCAGGTTGGCGCCCAGTTCGATAAAGAAGAACAGCAGCAGGAAATCTCGCAGGCTCACCAGTCGCGCCGCCACCAGTTCGCGATAGGGGGAGGAGGCGATGGACACCCCGGCCAGGAAGGCCCCCACCTCCTGGCTGAAACCCAGCGCGTCGCCCGCGGCGGCGCCGAGCACCGCCCAGGCGATGGCGAACAGCATCAGCAGTTCCGGCGAGCGCGCCAGGCGATGCAGCAGCGGCGGCATCAGATAGCGAATCAGCAGCGCCAGTGCCAGTAGCATCAACAGGCCCTTGACCAGTACTTCCAGGGCCTCCCGCACCAGTTCTGCACCCTTGCCGGCCTGCCCCAGCGCAGTGAGGCCGATCATCACCAGCACCACCACTATGTCCTGCACGATCAGGAAACCCACCGCGATGCGCCCGTGCAGCGCGTCCACCTCCCGCTTGTCCGACAGCAGCTTGATGATGATGATGGTGCTGGAGAAGGTGAGCGCCACCGCCACGTAGAGTGCGGCGACGTGGGACAGGCCCAGCAGCAGCGCGATCAGGTAGCCCACCACCGAGGTGAACAGTACCTGTCCCAGGCCCGTGGCCAGGGCCACAGGCCCCAGGGTGCGGATGATATGCAGGTCCAGTTTCAGCCCCACCACGAACAGCAGCAGGGAGATGCCGAGGCGCGCGAACAACTCCACTTCGTCGGAGTGCACCACCCAGCCCAGCCCGGAGGGGCCGAGCAGGATACCCACCGCGATAAAGGCCACGATCAGTGGCTGGCGCAGTTTCTGCGCCAGGGCGCCCGCCAGTGCCGCCACTGCCAGCACCGCCGCCATCTGCACGAACACGGACGGCCACACGGTGCGCTACTCCCGCAACCGGGGCGCGGAGGTGGTGGTCGCAGCGGGAGTGACTGTCTGCAGCGGGAAACTGGCGTCTTCCATGATGGCTTACCGCTTTCCTGTCGGTGAATTTGCCGCTACCGGACCGGCTCCACCGCAGTCTCCGGCTCGGCGATATCGCGCGAGCGGCGGATCAGCGGCGCTATGGTGGAACCCTGCACCACGATCGAAAAGAGTACCACGCCGTAGGTCATCACCACCCACAGGTGGCGCAGGTCCTGGCCCTGGATCATTGCGTGGCCGGCGGGGATCGACATCGCCAGCGCCAGCGCCAGGCTGCCGCGCAGGCCGCCCCAGATCAGGATGCGCTCAGTATAGGGGTGGTAGCGGCGGAAGCGTTTCAGGATCGTAAAGGGCACAGTCACCGCCAGCGTGCGAGCCAGCAGCACTATGACGATGCCGGCAGCCATCAGCAGGTAGTCGAAGGGCCGCAGGTTGATGGTGATCAGGAAAAGGCCCACCAGCAGGAACAGCACGCCATTCATGAAGTCCTCGGTGATTTCCCAGAAGTTGTCCAACTCGTGCTGGCTCACCCGGGAGAAGCCAGTCTCGCGGGTGAAGTTGCCGATGATGATGCCGCTGACCACCATCGCCAGGGCGCCGGATACGCCGAGGATGTTGGCCAGGGAGAAGCCGGCGGTGGGGATCACCAGGGTCAGCATCAGTTCCAGGCTGTGGTTGCTGGTGGCGCCGATCAGCCAGTGGAAGAGGCCGCCAATCGCGAGCCCCAGCAGCACGCCGCCCAGCGCCTCCACCGCGAAAAGGTGCGCCACCGCCGGCAGTGTCGGCTCGCCGCCCTCGAAGGCCACCGCGTAGATTACCGCGAAGACCACTATGCCGAAGCCGTCGTTGAACAGGGACTCCCCCTCCACCTGAATCGACACCTGCTCCGGTGCCTTCAGGCTCTTGATGATCGCCAGCACCGCGATGGGGTCCGTCGGCGAGATAAGCGCGCCGAACAGAAGGCAGTAGACGAAGGCCACCGGCATACCCACCTGCTGCAGGAACCAATAGAGCAGCGCGCCGACTGCAAAGGTGGAGATCAATGTGCCGACCACCGCCAGCAGGCCTATCTCCAGGCGCTGGTTGCGCAGTGCCAGCAGGTCGATATGCAGGCTGCCGGCGAACAGCAGGAAGCCGAGCATACCCTTCAGCAGCAGGTCCTCCAGGTTCAGCAGCGGCAGCAGCTGGTCGGCCCAGGTGCGCAGCTCGACGATGCCCAGCTTGCCCAGGCCGATGACCAGCAGCGACAGCGCCAGGGAACCGGCGGTAATCGCGATGGTGGCCTGGGCGCGCAGCACATACTGGTTCAGGAAGCCGAGAAACACCGACACCGCGGCCAGGAAACAAAAGGTGTAATAGACTTCCATGCCGCTGGCGGGCTCCGTTACTGGGGATTGCTGGGAATATCGGACAACCTTGTGTAGGAGCGGCGGACGGCCGCCCCGCCGCTCCTACAGGGGGCTTAAAGCTATCTGTCAGTCGGTAAGCGTGCCGTTATTGTAGTCGCGCAGCGCCTGCTCGATTTCCTCGCGGCTGTTCATCACGAAGGGGCCGTAGTGGAAGACGGGTTCGCGCAGGGGCAGGCCGTGCAGGCACAGCAGGCCGGCTCCCTCTTTGTCCTGGGCGCGCAATTGTAGCGACTCGCCGGCGCCGTACAACAGCATATTGCCCCGCCCGATGGTGCCGCGCTCGGTCACCAGGGCCCCGCTGTAGACGAACACCAGCACACTGTGGTCCTGCGGCAACGGCAACTGCACTTCCGCGCCGGCAGCCAGGCGAATATCCGCCACCGCTGCCTCGGCGGCCGCGTCGGTCAGCGGCGCCCTCCTCTCCTCGCCACCGACTGTCCACAGGCCCGCGATCAGGCGGACCAGTGAGCCCTGACTGTCCAGGGCCAGTTCCGGAATCTCCGCCGACTGGATATCGCGCCAAATGGGTTTGCCCATCTTGTCGGCGGCGGCCATATTGATCCACAGCTGGAAGCCGTGCATACCTCCCTCGCCCTGCGTCGGCATCTCCGAGTGAATGATGCCACGCCCGGCGCGCATCCACTGGGCACCGCCGGTGGAAACGGCGCCGCGGTTGCCCAGGTGATCCCGGTGCTCGAACTCGCCGCTCAGCATATAGGTCAGCGTCTCTATGCCGCGGTGGGGGTGCGGCGGAAAGCCGGCGATATAGTCGTCGGCACTCTCGGAGCGGATCTCGTCCAGCATCAGGAAGGGGCTGAAATCCGGGCTGTCGAAACCGGCCACCCGCTGTATTTTGACGCCGGCGCCGTCGGCGGAAGCTGTGCTTCCGACGCCTCGCACCAGGGGGCGGGCGCCGGGCAGTCGTTCATAAGCTTGCATAAACACCTCCATTCGTGCGTTTGTCCGCAGTATAGGCCGATGATTTCGATTAAAAATGGTAAAAAATAGCTGCTTTAATTCGAATCCTTAGTTAGGTTGCACTATATAAGATCCCGCAACCACGAAAATTCACAAAGAATGCAAGGGGAGTGCAAATGGCCAAGGTAACCCTGGAACAGTGGCGCATGTTTCAGTCGGTGGTGGAGTACGGCGGCTTCTCCCAGGCGGCGGAGGCGGTGCACAAGAGCCAGTCATCCATCAACCACGCGGTGCACAAGCTGCAGGAGAGCCTCGGCGTCCCGCTGCTGGAGGTGCGCGGGCGCAAGGCGGAGCTGACCGACGCCGGGCGCATACTGCTGGCCCGCGCCGGTGGCCTGCTGAACGAGGCCGAGGCACTGGAGTCGGTAGCGGCCAGCCTCGCCAGCGGCGAGGAGGCGACGCTGACCCTGGCTGTGGATGTGATCTTCGATTACGAGTGCCTGTTCAATGCCATAGAGCGCTTCGCCGAAGAGTTTCCCCACACCCGCCTGGAGGTGCGCGAGACGGTGCTGTCCGGCGCCGAGGAGTTGCTGTTGCAGCAGCAGGCGGACTTCATCCTCAGCGCGCGGGTGCCCCAGGGTTTCGTCGGCGAGCCGGTGGCCAGGGTGCGCTTCGTACCGGTGGCCCACCCCCGCCACCCATTGCACCAGCTGGGGCGGCCGGTGGCGCGCAAGGACCTGAAGGCCTGCCGGCAGATAGTGCTGCGGGACTCGGCGATCAGGAACCGCCAGGACTCCGGCTGGCTGGGTTCCGACCAGCGCATCACCGTCACCAATATGCAGACGTCGGTGGAGCTTATCGAGCGCGGCCTGGGCTTCGCCTGGCTGCCGGAGACACGCATCCGCGAATCCCTGTCCGCCGACCGGCTGCTGCCGCTGCCCACCGAAGAGCCCTGGGAGCGGGATGTCACCGTCTATCTCGTCTACGCCGACATCGACCGCTCCGGCCCCGCGGCCGCCTACCTGATCGATGTGCTGCGCAGCGGGCTGGGCCCACTGGAATAAGTTTCCAAAAAACCGGAGATTTTTCGCGAATTTTTGCGGTTTTTTCGCCAATTATTGAGACTAAACTGATCGCAGTTTCACTATCGTTTACGGACTGATCCAAAGCGAGGGTTCAGCGATGACCAATGGTATCTACTGCGATCTCACCAAACTGCTCGGCCGGGCCTTGATGTCGCTGATGTTTATCAGCGCCGGCTGGAACAAGATCGGTGGCTACGCCGACACCCAGGCCTACATGGAGTCCGCCGGCGTGCCCGGCATACTGCTGCCACTGGTTATCCTGGTGGAGCTGGGCGGCGGTCTGGCGGTACTGCTCGGCTTCTTCACCCGCTGGGCCGCACTGGCGCTGGCCCTCTTCAGCCTCGCCAGCGCTGTCCTCTTCCACTACGTGCCGGACGACCAGATGCAGATGATCAACTTTATGAAGAACATCACCATCGCCGGTGGCTTCCTGATACTGGCCTGCGCCGGGGCCGGCAGGGCGAGCCTGGATCACCGGTTGCGCGGCAAGTAGCGCCCCTTGTTGGCGCGGGCCCGGCCCGCGCCTCTTCGATGACTTCACGCATGTCAGGAGATCGCCATGGGCCTACTGGTCAATGGCCAGTGGCAGGACCGCTGGTACGACACCGAAAAGAGTGACGGCGAGTTCGTGCGCGAGGCGGCCAAGCTGCGCAACTGGATTACCGCCGACGGCAGCCCTGGTCCCAGCGGCGAGGGCGGCTTCGAGGCGGCCAGGGGCCGCTACCACCTGTATGTGTCCCTGGCCTGCCCCTGGGCTCACCGCACCCTGATCTTCCGCAAGCTGAAGGGGCTGGAGGACACCATCGGTGTGTCGGTAGTAAGTCCTTACATGCTGGAACACGGCTGGACTTTTGACACCGGCGAGGGTTCGAGCGGCGACGCCCTCTACGATTCCGATTATCTCTACCAGCTGTATCTCAGGAACAAGGCCGACTACAGCGGCCGCGTCACAGTGCCACTGCTGTGGGACAGGGAGCGGGAGCGCGTGGTCAGCAACGAGTCGTCGGAGATCATCCGCATGTTCAACAGCGCCTTCGACGGCCTGACCGGCAACGGCGACGACTACTACCCCGAGGCGCTGCGCGGCGATATCGATGCAACCAACGATATCGTCTACGAAAATATCAACAACGGCGTCTATCGTGCCGGCTTCGCGACCTCCCAGGAGGCCTACGAACATGCCTACGAGCGGCTCTTCGGCACCCTGGAACAGCTGGAACGGCGCCTCGGCAACAACCGCTACCTGTGCGGCGACCGCATCACCGAGGCGGACTGGCGACTGTTCACGACCCTAATCCGCTTCGATGCCGTCTACCACGGCCACTTCAAGTGCAACAGGCAGCGGCTGGCGGACTACCCGAACCTGTGGGGCTATCTGCGTGAACTCTACCAGTGGCCCGGCGTCGCCGATACGGTGGATTTCCACCATATCAAGACCCACTACTACGCCAGCCACGCCAATATCAATCCTACCGGCATAGTGCCGAAGGGACCGGAACTGGACTACTCTGCGCCCCATCATCGCGGCTAGTCTGTTTGTGGCCCCGTTTTTGGATGGAGGCTTCCTATACTTCAGGTCACCTGTCAGCGTCATTTCGGAGAAACCCTGTGAAACTCTTCTATGCCCCTGGTGCCTGTTCCCTGTCCCCCCATATCGTCGCCCTGGAGGCGGGGCTGGATATCGAGCTCTGCAAGGTGGACTTGAAGAGCCACAAAACCGAGAGCGGCGCCGACTTCTACGATTTCAATCCCAAGGGCTATGTGCCGACGCTGCAACTGGAGGGCGGCGAGCTGCTCACCGAGGGGCCGGCCATAGTGCTGTTCATGGCCGAACAGAAGCCCGACGCCGGCCTGGCGCCGGAGATCGGCAGCCTGGACCGCTACCGCACCTACGAGTGGCTGAACTTTATTTCCACCGAGCTGCACAAGGCCTTCGCCCCGCTGTTCGGTGATATCAGTGAAGAGGAAAAGGAGGCGACCAAGAAGCGCATCCGCAAACGCTTCGATTATGTGGAGAGCAGCCTCGACAGCGACTACCTGCTCGGCGACGACTTCAGTGTCGCCGATGCCTATCTGTTCACCATCGCCAGCTGGCTGAAAAACTTCGACATAGACACGTCCAAGTGGCCGAAACTGCAGGCCTTCCAAAAGCGGATGGCAGAGCGCCCGGCGGTGCAACAGGCGCTGCGCGAGGAGGGACTGCAGGAAACCTAGCGGCAGTCAGCGCGGTATAAAGCGCCTGGCCACCGGCACCGCCACCTGGATCGGCTCCCGCGCGCGGGCGATAAACACCGCCGCCAGCAGCGCCGCCACCGCACAGCCGAGCATGGCCGCGGCGATGGGAATCAGCGTGCCCGTGTGCAGGCTGTTGACGATACCGCCCAGTATTCCGCCGGTAATAAAGATGGTGGCGCCGTAGAGGGCGTTGGCGCTGCCGCTGATCCTGGGGAAGAACTCCAGGAAACAGGCCGCGGCGTTGGGCCCGGTGATGCCGATGCAGGCCATCACCAGCACCAGCGGCACCATCCACAGGGCTATCTCCTTCACCCCGGTCAATGTGCCCAGCAGCAGCAGGCCGCAGCCCAGCAGCTGCAGGGTGATCCCCGCCAGCAGGATATTGCGCGGCTCGAACAGGTTCAGCAGGCGGATATTCACCTGCACCATGCAGATCAGCCCCAGCACGCAGGTGCCGAAGAACAGCGGGAACTGGCTCGCCGGCACCTCGAAATAGCGCATGAAGACGAAGGGCGCGGTGGTGATGTAGATGAACATGGAGCCGCTGACGCAGGCCTGGGCGGCGAGAAAGCCCAGCGCGCGGCGGTTGCCCACCACTTGGCCGTAGCTGTTGATCAGCGATTTCATCGGCTTGCGCTGGCGCCGCGCGCGCGAGAAGCGCGACACCGTCTCCGGGAGCAGGAAGCGCACCAGCACCAGCATGGCCGCCGCGTACATCGTCAGGAAGATAAAGATGCTCTGCCAACCGCCCGCCGCCAGCAGCACCGATCCGATCACCGGCGCTATCAGCGGCGCCACCAGCATCATGGTGCTGATCATCGAAATGATCTTGGCCGCCTCGCGCCCGCTGTGCAGGTCGCGCACTATGGCCGCGCAGATCACGGTGGCGAAACCGCCGCCGATGGCCTGCAGGAAGCGCAGGATGATCAGGTGGTCCACATGGGTGGCGAAGAGCACCAGCAGCGAGGTGACGATATAGATACCGAGGCCTATGGTGCCCACCAGCCGCCGCCCCCAGCGGTCGGAAAGGGGGCCGCCGCAC
This sequence comes from Microbulbifer sp. SE14, assembly GCF_059834885.1. Lineage (NCBI taxonomy): Bacteria > Pseudomonadati > Pseudomonadota > Gammaproteobacteria > Cellvibrionales > Microbulbiferaceae > Microbulbifer > Microbulbifer sp. SE14. The sequence continues at coordinate 23,675 of NZ_JCBAJA010000044.1, forward strand.
AGCTGGCCTATCGCGAAGCCGAGCAGGAAGCTGGATACCGAGTGCTGCACCCGCGCCACCGCCGTGTCCAGCGCCTCGGCCATGGCCGGGATCGCCGGCAGGTAGCTGTCGATCGAAAAGGGCGTCAGCGCCACCAGCGCCGCCAGCCATACCGCCAGCCAGCGCGGCGGTGTCTTGTCGGCGGGTGTCGCAGTGGGACTCATAAATTGGCTCTGGTATGGCTTGGAGGCGTGCCGGCTGGTGAGGTGGCCGGGCGATCGAACACTAAGATTAGCCGCCGCGGGCGCGCCATGGTAGCGGCGGGAGGCCGTCCCTGCCAGGGCCCCAGGGGAAAAGTACGGCGCGATCAGTGCTTGTCTTCGCGCAGCGTATATAGCCCCTGCTTGAGCTTCAGCAGATGCTCCTGCAGCTGCGGCCCCTTGCGCTGGGCCACGCCTATGGCGAGGGTGTCGATCACCACCAGGTGGGCGATGCGCGACGACAGCGGCGTGTAGATCTCTATGTCCTCTTCCACGTCCACTTCCAGCGGGATGCTGGCCTGGCGGGCCACTGGTGAGCCGCTGGGTGCCAGGCCGATGACGGTGGCGCCCTGCTCTTTGGCCATACCCATGGATCGGAGCAGCGCCTTGGTGCGGCCACTCTGGGAGATGGCCACCACCACGTCGCCGGGCTCCATGGACATGGCGGACATGTTCTGGATGTGGTGGTCGGAGTGGGCGGCGGCGGCCAGCTGCAGGCGGAAGAACTTGTGTTTGGCGTCTGCGGCCACGGCGCCGGAGGCGCCGAAGCCGAAGAACTCGACCCGTTTGGAATTGGCGATGGCGGTGACCGCCGCCTCCAGGGCGCGGTCGTCTATCTTGTCGCGCACGTTGAGCAGGGTGTCGACCGTGGAGTCAAACACCTTGCGCTTGTACTCGGCGATGGTGTCTGTCTCGGTGACCGCAATCTGGCCGAAGCTGGGGCTGGAGGCCAGCTGCTGGGCCAGGTTCAGCTTGAATTCCTGGAAGCCGGAGCAGCCCACCGCGCGGCAGAAGCGCACCACCGTCGGTTCGCTGACCTGGGCCTCAGTGGCCAGGTCGACGATGCGCATATGGATGATCTCGTCGGGGTGGGCGAGGATATACTCCGCCACCTTGCGCTCCGATTTGCGCATCGATGACAGCTGTTCGCTGATTTTCTGCGTGACTTCCGCCGGTTTCACGGGACTTCCTTCTACAAGCCGGATTGCGCAGTTTAGCCTCAAGCTCGGTTGCTTGCGAGCAACCTCTGTTTCTGTGGCTCCGTAGCCGATTTAGTGGCGGCCCTGCTGCCGGGGGCCATCCGCTCAACAGCCTCATCGGCAAACGTTTCGCGGATGCCCCCCGGCATCAGAGCCTTTGCGTCGAACGGCTTTGATTCCGTTCCAGCGCGTAGGTTGGGCTGAGCTCCCCGAAGCCCAACAGGGGCATGGCACCGAAGTGTTGGGCTTCGCAGAGCTCAGCCCAACCTACACCTCGCCAGCATCAAAGCTGTTTATTTAGCCAGTTATCCCCGCGAGCTCTGTTACAATCCCCGCCCATGGACGTATCCCAGATTCTAGACCCCCTTAACGACGCCCAGCGCGAGGCCGTGGCCGCGCCCGCGGGCAATCAGCTGGTGCTGGCCGGCGCCGGCTCCGGCAAGACCCGCGTGCTGGTGCACCGCATCGCCTGGCTGATGCAGGTGGAGGGTGCATCCCCCTACTCCATCCTCGCGGTGACCTTCACCAACAAGGCCGCCCGCGAAATGCGCGCGCGCATCGAGGAGCTTTTGGGGGTGAACACCTTCGGCATGTGGGTGGGTACCTTCCACGGCCTGGCCCACCGGCTGCTGAAGGCCCACTGGCAGGAGGCCAGGCTGCCGCAGAATTTCCAGATCCTGGACAGCGACGACCAGCTGCGCCTGATCAAGCGGGTGCAGAATGACCTGCAGCTGGACGAGAAGAAGTGGCCGCCGCGGGAGACCCAGTGGTGGATAGGCGCACAGAAGGACGAGGGCCTGAGGCCCCAGTACATCAACGTTGGCGCCGATCCCTGGCTGCAGACGATGGTGCGCATCTACTTCGCCTACGAGGAGGCCTGCCAGCGCGGCGGCCTGGTAGATTTCGGCGAACTGTTGCTGCGCGCCCACGAGCTGTTGCGGGACAACGATGCGGTGCTGGCCCACTACCGCCGCCGCTTCCCGTTTATCCTGGTGGACGAGTTCCAGGATACCAACACGATTCAGTACGCCTGGCTGCGCCTGCTGGCCGGCGACCAGTGCCATATCACCGCGGTGGGCGACGACGACCAGTCCATCTACGGCTGGCGCGGCGCCAAGATCGAGAATATCCAGCACTTCGAGAGCGACAGGCGCGATGTGCAGACGGTGCGCCTGGAGCAGAACTACCGCTCCACCGCCACCATCCTCGATGCCGCCAACGCGGTGATCGCCAACAACGCCGGCCGCCTGGGCAAGGAGCTGTGGACCAAAGGCGAGGAAGGTGAGCCGATTTCCCTCTACGCCGCCTACAACGAGCAGGACGAGGCGCGCTTTATCGTCGAGCGTATCAAGGACTGGGTGCGCGACGGCAACCGCCGCGACAGCATCGCCATCCTGTACCGCTCCAACGCCCAGTCGCGGGTACTGGAAGAGGGGTTGCTGCGTGAACAGGTGCCCTACCGCATCTACGGCGGCCAGCGTTTCTACGAGCGCATGGAGATCAAGAACGCGCTGTCCTATATGCGCCTGATCGCCAACCGCGACGACGACACCGCCTTCGAGCGGGTGGTGAATACCCCCACGCGGGGCATCGGCGCGCGCACCGTGGAGATGGTGCGCGCCTATGCCCGCGAACAGGGCTGCTCCCTGTGGCAGGCGTCCAGGCTGATGCTGCAGCAGCGGGTGCTGGCCGCCCGCGCCGGCAATGCGCTGCAGTCCTTCCTCGACCTGGTCAACCAGCTCGCCGCCAACGCCGAGGACAGGCTGCTCGACGCCATCGCCGAGGACGTGATAGAGACCAGTGGCCTGCTGGAATTCCACGGCAGGGAAAAGGGCGAGAAGGGCCAGACCCGGGTGGAGAACCTGCAGGAACTGGTCAGCGCCTGCCGCGCCTTCGATGGCGTCGATGCGCCGGACGGAGAAGACGAGGAAGAGCGGCCGCTGCTGGACCAGTTCCTCGACAGCGCCGCCCTGGACGCCGGCGAGGGACAGGCGGACGAGTTCGAGGACGCGGTGCAGCTGATGACCCTGCACTCGGCCAAGGGCCTGGAATTCCCGCTGGTGTTTATGGCCGGTGTGGAGGAAAACCTCTTCCCGCACAAGATGTCGGCCCAGGAGCCGGGGCGCATGGAGGAGGAGCGCCGCCTCTGCTACGTGGGCATCACCCGTGCAATGCAGAAACTCTACATCACCTACGCGGAAAACCGCCGCCTGTTCGGCTCCGAGACCTACAACAGCCCGTCGCGCTTTATCGGCGAGATACCGCCCAATTTGGTCCACGAAGTGCGCCTGAAGACCGAGATATCGCGGCCGCTGTTCCAGCCGGATTACGGAAAGCTGGGTGCGTTATCAGATCCGGCGCCGGACTTCGACGACCTGCCGCCGCTGGCCCTCGGCGGCCGCGTCGATCACCCCAAGTTCGGCGAGGGCACGGTGGTGCAGTTCGAGGGTAATGGACCGCGCGCTCGGGTACAGGTCAACTTCGACGACGCCGGCAGCAAATGGCTGGTGGTGGCCATGGCCAAGCTGCAGCCGCTGTAGAATTCGGGAATTACTGTAGGAGCGGCCCATGGCCGCGATCAGTATTTCTATCTGAGTCTGATCGCGGCCATGGGCCGCTCCTACAGAACAAGAACACGGAAAAACTGGCAGTAAAAAATAAAAACCGATGAAAAAAATAAACTGGTATCCGCCGATCATCCTCGGCCTCCTCGCCCTGCTGGTGATCACCTTCGGCGCCCTGGTCGCCTCCCGCGCAACCCAGGGGCCCACCCGGCACTTTGCCGAAGATGGCGGGCAGGAAACCTTCCAGTGGAAACTCGTCACCACCTGGCCGAAAAATTTCCCCGGCCTCGGCAGTGCGCCGGAGCGCTTTGCGAAAAAAGTCGAACGCATGTCCGGCGGGCGCCTGAAGATCAAGGTCTACGGCGCCGGTGAACTGGTGCCGGCGCTGGGCGTCTTCGGTGCGGTTTCCGAGGGCGCCGCGCAGATGGGACACGGCGCCGCCTATTACTGGAAGGGCAAGCTGCCGGCCGCGCAGTTCTTTACCGCGGTGCCCTTCGGATTAAATGCCCAGGAGATGAATGGCTGGCTGCACCACGGCGGCGGCCTGGAGCTGTGGGAGGAACTCTACGCGCCCTTCGACCTGATACCCATGGCCGGCGGCTCCACCGGCGTGCAGATGGCGGGCTGGTTCAACAAGCAGATCAATTCCGTCGAGGACCTGAAGGGCCTGAAGATGCGCATCCCCGGCCTCGGCGGCGAGGTCCTGAACCGCGCCGGCGGCACCGCGGTGACCATACCCGGCGGAGAGTTGTACACCGCGCTGCAGACCGGCGTGATCGATGCCACCGAGTGGGTGGGCCCCTACAACGACCTGGCCTTCGGCTTCTACCAGATCGCCGACTACTACTACTACCCGGGCTGGCACGAACCGGGTTCCATTCTCGAATTCATCGTCAACAGGACCGCCTTCGAGAAGCTGCCGAAAGACCTGCAAGAGATAGTCCGCACCGCCGCCCGCGACGCCAACCAGGACATGCTCGACGAGTACACCGCGCGCAACAATCGCGCGCTGAAGGAGCTGGTGGAGAAGCACGGCGTGCAGCTGAAGCGACTGCCCGCAGATGTGATAGCGCACCTGAGAAAAATTAACACGGAAATCATGGAGGAGACCGCGGCGGAGGATCCGCAGTTCGCGCGCGTCTACGAAGCCTACAAGGAGTTTGAGCAGCAGGTGATTCCCTACCACCAGATCAGTGAAGAGGCCTATTACCAGGCGCGAGCTCTAGAAGAGTCAAACTAACCATCAGAGATGTAGAGTTAAATGCTAGTGAAAAGAATATTGAACGGCGTGGTCGCATGTGCTTCTTTGGCCACTGTTTGTTTTGCAAATGCAGCTGAAGGAGAGAGCGGTAATGGCATTCACTCGGCTGTGGATGTGCGTTTCGGGCCGTCGCCATTTCTGGGAGCCCTGTCTGTGGAATATCAGCGCGGACACTACGGAATAGGTATTGGTCTGCCCGGCAACCTGGCGGTCAGCTATTACCGAAACCCGGGAGAGGATTCCGTTTTCTATAGTTCCGGCATCGGTATCTACAATGAGAGGGTGTTCAAAACTCTGTGTCAGCCAAATAGCCTCACAGGCTGATGTATTTCTCCAGGCGGTCCGGGAAGTGGATCGTCAGCTGTGATAGCGTCAGGTTCCAGTTCT